>JANYGM010000044.1 GCA_025362415.1 bacterium | reverse complement strand
AAATGGAATTCAGAAAATACAACAGTTTGGAAAATACCTATTTGAAAGATGAATTGGATAGGATTATCACGTCTGGCAATCATTTGGGAGAGTTTGTGGTACAAGAAAAAGTACACGGCGCAAATTTTTCTATTTGGTACAACGGAAAAACTTTCAAAATGGCTAAAAGAAGTGGCTTTTTGGAAGATAATGAAGATTTTTATGGTGCAGGCAAAGTGCTAGAAAAATACAAAAATAGTGTTGAAACACTTTACAAGATGCTCAATGTCAATGATATAAAGCAAAAAGAAAATGATACTGATGCAACAGTTTTAGTTATTTTTGGAGAACTTTTTGGTGGCTCATACCCACATAAAAACGTTGAAAAGGTGAAAAATGTTCAAAAAATTCAGGCTGGGGTATTTTATAACCCTGATATTGATTTTTATGTTTATGATATTTGTGTTGATGGTAGCTTTTTAAGCGTGGATAGATGCAACGAACTTTTTGCAAAAAATAGCTTTTTTTATGCTAAAACCTTGTTTAAAGGTACTTTTGAGGAAGTTTTGAAATATCCAAATGAATTTTTGACAACTATTCCTTTTTGGTTAGATTTGCCAGATATAGACGACCAAAATATGCAAAATATTTGTGAAGGAGTCGTTATAAAGCCTGTGGAGGCAAGATATTTACCAAATGGTAGCAGAGTTATCTTGAAAAACAAAAACGAAAAATGGAGTGAAAAGAAGAAAAAAAGTCCTGAAAATACGTCAAAGCCAGAAATACAACTTTCTGAAAATGGAAAAATTCTTTTTGACGAACTTATGAGCCTTATCACAGAAAACAGACTTAAAAACGTCATTTCTAAGATTGGCAAGATAGAAAACAAGGATTTTGGCAAAATGATGGGGCTTTTGAGCCTTGATGCGTATGAGGATTTTTGCAAATCTTTCTTAAAACCTTTTGAAGATTTGGAGAAAGAAGAACAAAAGAAAATTAAAAAACAAATGAATAATGAAGCCTCAAAGCTTGTAAAAAGCTGTTTTAGGCAGATTTTAGAGAGGAATTTCTAATTTAGACTAGCAAAGGAAGGCTTGGCTCAAAGCAAAGCCTTCCTTAAATGCAGTAATGTATTTATATTGATACCTTTGGGATTAGTGATTATTTTATGATATTTTTTAAAATAAATTTGCAAAGTCCAAAAAAAAATATCATTTTTGCAGTCCGTTTGTAATGATAGCTAAATAATTGCTATTCATTGTATTCAGGTAAAATATTAGGGCAAAGTCCGCAGGTAAAATACAGTAAAAATACAAAAAATAGATATTAAATAGCTATAATAATGAACCCAATAATTAAATTTGTAGAGGCAGAATTTGCTTCAAGAAGAAATGACTTGCCTAAATTTAAGGCTGGCGACACTATCAACGTACACGTAAAAATCAAAGAAGGTGCAAAAGAGCGTATTCAGCAGTTTCAAGGTGTAGTTATTCAACGCCGCAACCCAAATAGTTCTGGTGAAATGTTTACAGTACGTAAAGTTTCTAATGGTGTTGGTGTAGAAAGAATTTTCCCTTTACTTTCTCCAACAGTAGACAAAATTGAGCTTATCCGTGAAGGTAAAGTACGTCGTGCAAGATTATTCTACCTACGTGGTAAAATGGGTAAAGCAGCTCGTATCAAAGAAAAAGTAAAACCAATTGCTACAAAAGGTAAAGTAGCAGTAGCAAAATAGTAGCCCCCAAACCCCCAAAGGGGACTTTAAAGGCAATACAAAGTCTTTCAGAAATTATATTTTTGAAAGACTTTTTTGTAATATCTTCATTCATAATTCATAATTCATAATTCATAACTCATAATTCACAACTCAAAATGAAAATTCTAGCTGTCGGCAAAAATTATGCTAATCATATTGCAGAAATGAAAACTGAATTTGATAAGTTTTCTGGTGAACCTGTCGTTTTTTTGAAGCCTGATACTGCTTTGCTGAAAGATAATGCACCATTTTATTATCCAGAATTTAGTCAAGACGTGCATCACGAAGTAGAAATTTTGATTAAAATTTGCAAAGAAGGCAAAAATATTCAGGAGAAATTTGCACATAAATATTATGAAGAAATAGGCATAGGTATAGATTTTACTGCAAGAGATATTCAAGCAAAACTCAAAGCAAATAGTTATTCGTGGGAAATTGCAAAAGGGTTTAATGGCTCTGCACCAGTTTCTTATTTTGTACCCAAAACTGATTTTCTAGACCTACAAAATATCAATTTTAGCCTAAAAATCAATGATGAAATAAGGCAAGAAGGCAATACTTCTCTAATGATTTTTAAAATTGATTATATTATTGCTTATCTTTCTAGGTATTTTACCCTAAAACAAGGTGATATTATCTTTACTGGCACGCCTGCAGGAGTTGGGGCAGTCAAAGTTGGCGACAAACTTTCTGCTTTTATTGAAGACAAAGAAATGCTTACTTTTTTAGTGAAGTAGTGAGTAGTGTTTAGTGTTTAGTGGAATACATTTGCATCAATTTATCCAAAATACAAAAATGAAAATAATTTTTATGGGAACGCCAGAATTTGCTGTAGCGAGTTTGGATATTTTGGTGAAAAATAATTATAATATTGTTGCCGTCATCACTGCACCTGACAAACCTGCTGGGCGTGGCAATGAGTTGCATCAATCAGATGTAAAAAAATATGCACTTGCTAATAATTTGCCTATTTTGCAACCAACTAACCTAAAATCCCCTGATTTTTTGCAAGAATTAAAAAATCTTAATGCTGATTTGCAAATAGTAGTGGCATTCCGTATGTTGCCCGAAATAGTATGGTCAATGCCTTCCAAAGGCACTTTTAACCTTCACGCTTCACTTTTACCAAAGTTTAGAGGTGCTGCGCCTATCAACTGGGCAATCATCAATGGAGAAACAGAAACAGGTGTTACTACTTTTTTTTTACAACACGAAATAGATACTGGTAATATTATTTTGCAACAAAAAGAACCTATTTACAAAACTGATAATGTGGGAGATTTGTACGCTCGTCTGATGAAAATAGGTGCAGAACTTACACTAAAAACTGTTCAGAAAATAGAAAAAAACGACATTCAGCCACAAATACAGACAGG
>JANYGM010000456.1 GCA_025362415.1 bacterium | reverse complement strand
TTATCCAAAAATCACTCGGATTTATTAGAGGGAATAGGTCATTTTGCAATGATTTTCTTAAACTGTTATTTATCTGAAAATTCCAAATTGTTTTTTATATATTTGCAACGGAACTTTTACAGCAACTATTCATTCACAATTAAAAATTTACAATTATTATGTTGGATATTCCTCTTTTTGATGATTTTAAGTCGTGGAAAGCATATTGTTTAGAAGAAAATAAGCCACTTTATATGCCTGTCCTTTCTTATGAAATAATGCAACGAGGACGCACAGAGGCAGAAATTTGGGCGCACCTCAAAAAAGCATATCTTGTTATGACAGAAGCTATTACGACAGGACTTACAGAAGATATGACTTCACGCTCTGGTATGGTCAATAATAGTGGCAAAAAAGTCTATAATACGCCAATTACGGTGCTTTCTCCAGAATTTCAAAAACTTATTTCTCGTGCCATAGCTGCAAAAGAGGTTAATTCTTGTATGGGGCGCATTGTGGCTGCTCCTACGGCAGGCGCATCAGGGATTTTGCCTGCTATTTTATCTACAATACAAGAACTTCACCAACTTTCAGACGAAAAAATACTAGAAGGACTTCTTGTAGCGGCAGGAATAGCACTAATTATAGAACGAAATGCAGGACTTGCAGGTGCTGTGGGCGGTTGTCAGGCAGAAACAGGCTCTGCGGCAGCTATGGGTGCTGGTGCGGTGGTTTATTGTTTGGGTGGCACTATTGATATGGTTTTTAATGCCGTTGCAATCACTATTCAATGTATGTTGGGGCTAATTTGCGACCCTGTGGCAGGACTTGTAGAAGTTCCTTGTATTGTGCGCAATGCAAGTGCGGTGAGTATTGCGTATTCGTCTGCACAAATTGCTATTGCAGGCGTTGGAGCAGTTATTCCTGTTGATGAGTGTGTGCAAGCAATGGGAGAAGTAGGACAAAGTATGGAAACAAAATACAAGGAAACTGCACTTGGAGGGCTTGCAGCCACACTTACAGGACAAAATATTGCCAAAAAAGTGCTAATACAAAACATTGAAATATTACCAGAAGAATAAGCAATTACGAATTATCAATTACGAATTACGACAAATTTCTGTAATTAATTTATGTTTGAGTTTAACCCAAAAACTATATAATCATTTGATTACCAAAATATTGTATTCATTCATAATTCACAATTCATAATTCACAATTACTTACGTTTTTTAATATACAAAAAAGGCGTATATTTGTGGAAATTTTATCAGAATATTTTAAGAATGAAATATACAAAATATCTATCAATAGCCTTCTTAATGGTTATTATTGACCATATTATTAAACTTTGGGTACACGACAACCTTCAGTTAGACTCTACAGCAAGTGAAATTCCCCTTATTGGTGAGTGGTTTAGGCTACATTATACACTAAATCCTGGAATGGCATTTGGTATGCAACTTCCTGCGCCTTATGGTAAAATTATTTTGAGTGTTTTTAGGTTGGTTGCGGTTTTGGGTATTGCGTGGTATATTCATTCTTTGAGCAAAAAAAATGCTCACTGGGGCTTACTGACGTGTATGTCGCTGATTTTGGGTGGTGCGCTAGGCAACGTAATTGATAGCACTTTTTATGGAGTTTTGCTAGATAATGCACCTGAAGGCTCACCTACGGGCTGGTTTTATGGGCAAGTGATAGATATGTTTTATGTGAGATTTCCTACAACAAGCAGAATACCTGATTGGATACCTTTTTGGGGCGGTTTGCCTTATTCTACACCTATTTTTAATTTTGCTGATGCTTCTATTTTTGTAGGAGTTGTCTTTATTTTAATTTTTCAGAGAAGGTATTTTTTGGTAGAAGAAGAAACTACAAATATCAATACAACTCAAAATAATACAGATAAAAACATCATTGAAAATAAAGAAAACAATATTTTAGAAAATAACGCTGAAACAACTTCTGAAATAATTGCTCAAAATTCAACAGAAAAAATAGCAGAAATTCCTACTGAAATTCCTACTGAAAATTTAGCTCCAACAAATGAAAAATAATGACAGAAAATCTTATAAATCTTAGGATTGGAGGCGTTCCTGAGCATTTTAATTTGCCTTGGAGAATGGCTATTGAAGAAAGAAAATTCCTAAATGAAAATATAAATTTAGAATGGTCTGATTTTGGTGGTGGCACAGGTGCAATGGCAAATGCCTTACGCAACAACGAACTTGACCTTGCCATTATGCTCACAGAAGGCATTACTGCTGATATTATTGCAGGAAATCCCATAGGCAATAAAGCCAAAATTATCAAAGTTTATGTAAAATCTCCGCTTACTTGGGGTATTTATAGACTTAATGATTATATCCAAACCACCCCTAACCCCTCCTTAGAAAGTAGGGGGACTTTTAATTCCCATCTTTTGAAGGAGGGGCTAGGGGTGGTTACTTCCTTTGACCAACTCAAAAAAAATATTCCTGCATTACGTTATGCTATTAGTCGTTTTGGCTCTGGCTCACACCTAATGGCGTGTGTAGATGCGTGTAGGCGCAACTGGGACATCAAAACGCTCAATTTTGTAGAACTCAAAAACCTTACAGGTATGTGTGAGGGCTTAAAAAATGATTTGGCTGATGTTTTTATGTGGGAAAGCGTGATGACACAACCACACGTAGATAGCGGACTTTTAGAGAAATTAGATGAAACAATTACGCCTTGGTCGTGTTTTATGCTTGTAGCAAGTGAAAATATTCTCAAAAATAATCCTGTTGAAATACAAAAAATCTGCCATATTATCAATGATTATGTGAAAGATTTTAAGACAAAACCAAGTATTTTGGAAAAATTAGTAACTCGCTATCAAATTGATTTAGAAAAAACAACACATTGGTTGCATAATACACATTGGGCAACGAACAATGAAATCCCTACTGAAATGCTTGAAAACGTGATGGAAGAGTTGTTCAAGGCTAAAATTATTCCTCAAACAGTTAATCCAAATCAACTTTTTCAAACAATTATTTAATAGTTTTCTCAATAAATTTTTCTGACATAAAACCCTGAAACTAGCAGTTGCTAGGGTTTAACAATCATAACTCCACGTAGAACGTGGGGAGCGACAATAAACCTTTATTCTTATGCAAAATAAAACTTGTGCTATTATAGGTGCAGGCGTGGCTGGGCTTTCACTTGCTGTGCGCCTTGCACAAAAAGGCTATCAAGTTACTGTTTTTGAGGCAAATACATATTTTGGTGGCAAACTTTCAGAAATAAACCTAACTTCTGACACAAATACAGGCATAAATTACCGTTTTGATGCAGGTCCTTCACTCTTTACTATGCCTCATTTTGTAGATGAATTGTTTGTTTTGGCAGGCAAAAATCCTAAAGATTATCTACAATACGAGCGTTTGGAGGTGATTTGTAAGTATTTTTATGAAGATAACACCATTATCAATGCTTTTGCTGATAAAAATGCTTTTGCACAAGAAATAGAAACAAAAACATCAGAAAAAAAAGAAAATGTTTTAGATTTTTTAGAAAAATCTGCCCAAAAATACAACCTTACTGCTGATTTGTTTTTGCATAGTTCACTACATAAACTAAAAACTTATTTTTCACTAAAAACACTTAAAGGAGTGTTAGGACTAGGAAAATTAGAGATTTTTAAGACAATGAATGAGGCAAATCAAGCTAGTTTTTCTGATAAAAGAGTAGTACAACTTTTCAACCGTTTTGCTACCTATAACGGCTCAAATCCCTATAAAACACCTGCCACACTCAATATTATTCCACATTTGGAGCATAATATTGGTGCTTTTGCACCAAAAGGAGGTATGTATGCCATTTCAAAAAGTATTTTTAGGTTAGCACAAGAACTGGGCGTAAAATTCTGTTTTTCTTCCAAAGTAAAAGAAATCATTGTAAAAGATAAAAAAGTGGTTGGAATACGTTTAAATGGAGAAACCACCCCTAACCCCTCCTTAGAAAGTAGGGGGACTCCACTCCCATCCTTTGAAGGAGGGGCTGGGGGTGGTTTTTCTGAAATTTTACCTTTTGATGTTGTCGTAAGCAATATGGATATTGTAGGTACTTATAATCATCTTTTGCCTAATGAAAATGCACCTCAAAAACTTCTAAATCAGCCAAAATCAAGTTCTGCACTCATTTTTTATTGGGGAATGAAAGAGAATTTTCCAGAATTAGAAGTACATAATATCTTTTTTGCACAAGATTATGAAAGAGAATTTAAACATATTTTTGAAGATAAAAATGTAGCAGAAGACATAACAGTTTACGTAAATATTGGTTCAAAATATGCGTCAGAAGATTGTCCACAGGGACACGAAACTTGGTTTGTAATGGTGAATACACCTAATAATACAGGGCAAAATTGGGGCGAAATTACGAAAGAAGTTAGAAAAAATGTACTCAAAAAACTCTCTAAAATCCTCAAAAAAGATATTGAAAGTTTGATTACTTGTGAGAGTACATTAGATGCACGCACCATAGAAAACCGTACTTCTAGTAGTTTGGGCGCACTTTATGGCAATAGTTCTAACAACCGCTATGCAGCATTTTTGCGACACGCTAATTTTTCTTCAAAAATCAAAGATTTATACTTTTGTGGTGGAAGTGTGCATCCAGGCGGTGGAATACCACTTTGTTTGTCTTCTGCCAAGATTGTCGCAGAAATGCTGTAATAATTGTGAATTTTAAATTGTGAATTGTGAATGAATACTTTGAATTTTACCTAAATGGTCTGTACCGTAATGAAGGTATGACCATATTAAAAACTTGTAATTTTTTCTTAATGTAGGTTAATGCACAAGGCTAAGTTTTTAAGTAATTTTACATCATTAAAAAGAAAATTACTCCAATAAAATATTAACCCAAAAACATTAAAAAAATGAAAATAAATAAAATTATCTACTGGGTCAGTACAGGAATTATTAGTGCTATGATGCTTTTTAGCGCATTTGGTTATTTCACAAATCCAGATATGAAGGCAGGTTTTGTACATTTGGGCTTTCCAGATTTTTTTAGGATAGAACTAGGTGTAGCAAAAATTTTGGGTGCTATTGCACTTTTGCTTCCAATGACTCCTGCTAAAATCAAAGAATGGGCTTATTTTGGTTTTGCTCTTGTTTTTCTTTCTGCATCTATTGGACATGCAGCAGTAGGTGACCCTGTAAGCAATATTATTCCGCCACTTGTGTTTCTTGCTATTCTTGGTGTATCCTACTTTTATAATATGAAAGTAAAAGCGTCAGTATAAATTCAATTACGAATTAAAAATTACGAATTACGTTTTTTACTTTCTTAATGTAGGTTAATGCCTGCTACTAAGTTTTTTATTATTTTTGTATCAACATAAAACTTCTAAACACAAACTATTATGTCAAAATGGATATTAGATGCAACCCATTCAGAGGTGCAATTCAAGGTTAAACATTTGGTAATTTCCAATGTTACTGGTTCTTTTAATGATTTTTCAGGCGAAATAGAAAGCTCTGATGATAGCTTTTCTGACCTAAAAACAAGTTTTTCTGCGGTTGTAGCAAGTATAAATACCAACCAAGCACAACGTGATGAGCATTTAAAATCTGATGATTTTTTTGCAGCCGCAACCCATCCACATATTACTTTTAGTTCTACTGAAAAATTGCAAAAAAACGGTGATGCTCATACTTTGAATGGCATTTTGTCTATTCGTGGAGTAGAAAAACCAATTCAACTTTCTGTGGATTTTGGTGGAATAGCCAAAGATGGTTACGGACAAATCAAAGCAGGTTTTGAGATTACAGGCAAAATCAGCCGCAAAGAATTTGGAATAACTTGGTCAGCTCTTACAGAAGCAGGCGGTCTAATGGTAGGTGATGAAGTAAAACTAATGCTTAATGTGCAATTTGTAAAACAAGCTTAAAG
>JANYGM010000455.1 GCA_025362415.1 bacterium | reverse complement strand
TTATCCAAAAATCACTCGGATTTATTAGAGGGAATAGGTCATTTTGCAATGATTTTCTTAAACTGTTATTTATCTGAAAATTCCAAATTGTTTTTTATATATTTGCAACGGAACTTTTACAGCAACTATTCATTCACAATTCACAATTCCTAATTCCTAATTCCTAATTCACAATTCCTAATTCACAATTACAGTTTTATGCCAATTTCAATAGAAATAAGCACATTTTTAGAACTAAAATCCACGTTTCCACCAAGAGATTTATAAACAGTATTTGTTTTATTGATAGTATTAAAAGAGCCTGTTTGAAAATTGATACCACCAAACAAAATACTATCACCAATGGAGTATTCTAAGCCTGCAGATGCCGTTAAAGACAAATCAATGGCATTAAAACTGCTCATTAGTTCTGGTTCTACAATATACTCGTTGGGCTTTGGAGGCGTATTTTCTATGGTTTTTTGGGAGGCAAATGTACTAGATTTGTTACTTTTATTGATAAGAAACTCTAATTGTGTACCAGCCTGAACATAAACTTTTGCATTATAAAAAACATCTCTTGTGAACATTTTGACAGTCATTGGGATTTGCAGGTATTGAAGTCCCCAAGACTCTGCACCAGAAATAGTAGGTAAAACCCCAGTAGTAGAAGTGATGCCGCCTTTTTGAGAAAAACTGCATTGTTTTGTAGCAAATAAAACACCAGTGCTGAAAGCATAATTATTAGCAAACTGAATATCAGTAATAATTCCTACAATCATTTTGGGCGTTTGTCCATCACTATCAAATTTTAGCGTTTGCGTTTTGGAGTCTGTACGGTTGAAGGCATACGCAAAAGCACCTTTAAATCCTACTTTAAAGTTCTTAAATTGCGCATAGGTGTTGTCTACTGAAAAAACCAGTAAACAAAAAACAATTATCAATAATTTTTTAGGTAAAAAAAACATACATTTTTGATTGATAATTTTAAGGAAAATATTTTTAAAAAAAGACCTTCAAAATTTTAAAAACTTTGAAGGTCTGATAATCAATTATTTATAATTGAAAAAATAAAATTACAATTTGATACCTACTTCAATAGAAAACATAGAAGTTTTTGATGAAAAGGCTACTTCCTTCCCACCAGCTTGATAAACATTATTTGTTTGCCAAACATTATTTAAGAAACCTGTTTGAAAATTGATACCACCAAACAAAATATTTTCCCCAATAGTGTATTCAATACCAGAAGATGCCGTAACGGAGATATCTATAACATTAAAGTTTTTCACTAATGTTGGTTCATCAATAGTTCCATTTGGCGTAGGAGGCGTATTCACTATAGTTCTTGTTCCAGAAAAAGTGCTTGTCTTGTTTTTCCTTCCCACCATAATTTCTACTTGCGGACCTGCTTGTATGTAAACTTTCGCATTAGGAAAAATATCACTTGTAAAAAGTTTCATAGTAAGAGGGATTTGCAAATATTGTGTTCCCCAATTTTCTGAACCGCTATTGGTTTGCGCTACTCCAGGAGTAGAAGTTATTGGACCTGTTTGTGTGAAATTAGATTGTTTGCTCGTGTAAAGAAGTCCTGTACTAAATGCGTATTTTTCAGCAAACTGGATATCTGCAATAGCTCCAATAATAATACGAGCCGTAGCAGAACCACTTTCAAATTTTTGTCCTGCTGTTTTAGAGTCAGTACGGTTGAAAGCAAAACCAAGAGCGGTTTTGAAACCTAGTTTAAATTGTGCATAGCTAGAACTAGCAGAAGCCGTCAATAAGCAAAATGCTAGAATAAATAAATTTTTTTTCATAAAAAATCATGTTTTGGTTTAAATAAAAAATATCATTAGTAATATTGTTAGACAAAAGTAAACTTTTTTTTACAATTATCAAATTTTTTTATAAAACTAATTTTATAAATTTATTGTTATATGATAGGAATTTTATTTTGTTTGAGTTTGTTTGAGTGCTAGGATTTGTGCTTCTAGCTTTTCAATTTTCTTGTCTTTTTGTGCATTTTCTTTGCGTAAACCTACCAGTTCATTGATAGTGGCAATAGTAGTTACAGAAACAGTAGCGTGATTGTCGTCTGTCTTAGTGACATTAGCAGAAGTTAATGTAAAATCTGTTCCAAGCAAACTCATCCAATTTATTGTAAAATAATCTGCTATTTTCTGTATTGTTTCCATACTAGGTTCTACGTTGCCTTTTTCGTAGTTGCCTACAATACTTTTCTTTTTACCCACAATATCTGCAAGTTGTTGCTGTGTAAGCCTTTGTTTTTTGCGTAAATATTTGAGATTTGTACTAAAATAATTGTTCATAATAATATAATAAAATTAAAGTGGGTTTTATAAATCTAAAAAAAGTGAGAAATAATTTTGATATTACGTTTTTTTCCAATATATTTGGACTGCTAATAGTGTTGAATTAGCATTTGACTACTTTATATTAAATAAGTATGCAACTTACGAAAAAGTAATCCAAATAAAAAACAAAAAAGTTTATAAAATACCATTTTTGATTAAAAAGTTCTTTTTATGACCTTCACTTACTGCAATTCACCTAAAAATGAATACCCAAAAAACAACTATACAAGAAACAACTCTTTCTAATATTATTCAAACTGATTATATTATTTGGTTGCGTAACAACCTAAAAAGCGGTGACCAGAAAATTATTGCTGAAATGCTTTCTCTTCAATACGTGTATGTGAAGCAGATTCTGGGCGGAAACAAGAAAAAAACTATTAAAAGTGCAAAAGCTATCCAAGTTGTCCAGATAGCAGAAAAACTGATTTTGGAACGTATTCAGAGCCAACTAGAAGAAAATCAACAGATAATGAGTGGCATAAAAAACAGAACGAAACCAAACTTAAAAATAAGTGATTTGTAAATAGAAGGCTTCGCTCTAAGCGAAGTCTTCTATGCTTACTAAATATTTATTCATAAGAAATATAGTTGATTATTTTCTTAAGCGTTTGCTCATCTAAAATTTTGATTTTTGCCAAATCTTTTTCAGATTTAAAAAGTCCGTGTTGGGTGCGGTAAGCCACTATTACTTTTGCAAGATTGTATTTTATATAGGGGTGTATTTTCATCTCTTCTATGCTTGCTTTATTTATAGAGATTTTGCGGATAGTAGTTTCATCTATTTTTCCGTATTTTTTTATTTCTGCAATAGCTTCTTCACTCAATGCAAACACTTCTGAAAGTTGTGCATAATCATAAAATCCGCCTAATGATTCTCTGTATTTGATGATGCGTAAAGATGTTTTTGTACCAATTCCTTTGAGAGAATTTAGTTCTGTGGTGTCTGCTACATTTAAATCAAAAGGTTGAATAACAAACTCTTTCTTCACATAAGGCTTGTAAGCACTATCTTTATTGAATTTTTTGTAATCTTTCTTGGCATATTCTTTTTTAGGATATTTTTTATATTCTTTTGAAGTATTTTCTATGATAATATAAGGCTCTAATTGCTCATAAATACCATTTTCAGCAAAACCATAGATTTTTTTTAGGTCTTCTTTCTTGCGAAATCTGCCACCTTTCAGGGTATAATTGCTTACACGTTTGGCTAGTTTTTGAGAAATGCCCAAGCCTTCCCATTCTTCTTGCGTAAGTGTATTAGGATTAAAAGCAAAAAGATTCGTCAGTAAACTATCTTTTTTATTTTCTTGATTATTGATGTTATCTAGTTCACTATCAATGATTTCTGATAAACTATCCAGCATCAAAAAATCATTTTTGCGGTCTTTAAAAGCAATATTTTTATGGAAAATATCTGTATCATACACAAAAGGCATTGCCACAAATCCCAAAATAATCAATAAAAGCACCAAAACGCCATTTGCTTCACGCAAATTGTAGCCAAAATAATTGCGTAATTGAAATTTTAGGTAAGTAATATTAAAATTTTCCTTAAAACTTTGCCAACTTAATTGGGATTTTGTGCGTGTATCATATCTGTTTAAAGTATCTTTACGGCGTTTTATTTTGAAGAAATTTTTTACTTTCTCTTTTACTTTGTCTTTAAAAGTATCAATAAAAGCCATTTTGGTGATGTTTTAGATTAAAATTTTTTTTTGAGTTGCCACAGATGCACAGATAATACAATTCACAATTCACAATTAATTTGACAACTTGCACAAATTCCCTGCAATAACAGATTCATTTCTTTGAGTTGAAAACCCTTTGGAAGTACCAAAGAAGGTACTTTTATCTCGTCTAAACAACTTGTTTGTCCGCAGGTTTCACACTTAAAATGTACGTGTTCGTGTGCGTGTGTGTGTGTGGTACATTGTGTAGTGCTACAAAGCGCATATTTTGGCGTTCCTTCATCATCTAAAACTTTGTGTATCAATCCTTTATCCAAAAAAGATTTAAGAGTACGGTACATTGTAACTCTATCATAACTCTCCTTAAACATTTTTTCCAAATCAGAATGAGAAAGCGCAAATTTTTTCTGCAAAAATACTTCCAAAATGTCCAAACGGCAATCTGTTTGGCGCAGTTGGTGTGTTGCAAGAAGTGCAGTAATAGTGTTTTGGGCTACTTTTTCCGTTTTCATTTTGAGATGTAGATAAAATTTTGTACTACAAATATACAGAATAAAAATTGTAATAATTTAATGATTTAGCTTTTTTTTTGATTTTCTATAAAAATCCTATTATATTGCGTGCATATCAGTCAAATATGAATAACTTAATTTTATAACAACTTAATTATCAATAGAATATGAATTTTCCTGAAAATCTAAAATATTCAGAAGAACACGAATGGGTGCGAGTTGAAGGTGATGTTTGCTATATTGGCATTACTGATTTTGCACAAAAAGAATTGGGCGACATTGTCTATGTAGATATTGATTGTCTTAATGCAGATTTGGATTTGGGAGAAATTTTTGGAACGGTAGAAGCCGTAAAAACTGTTTCCGACCTTTTTATGCCTATTTCTGGCAAAATTATTGAAATCAATAAAAAACTTGTAACAACGCCTGAAACCGTTAATAAAGATGCTTATGGTGAGGCTTGGATGGTAAAAGTAGCCATCACCAAACCAGAAGAACTTGCAAAACTAATGGATAGTGCAGCTTATACACAAAAAGTTTCCTAATGTATGATGTGTGATATATGAGGTATGAGGTATGAGGTAAATACACTATTTACGACAAACTACTGTATTTTACATCACACATCACATATCATATATCAAAAAGATGTTTTGGAAATATAATTTACCAACAATTATTTGGGCAACATTCGTGCTTTTCTTGACACTTTTGCCAGGAAATCAAATGCCAGATATTACATTTAGTTTGACAGAACTTCTCAAATTTGACAAAGTAGCGCACTTTTTTGTCTTTGCGGTGCTTGTTTGTTTGATGTCTATTGGGTTTGCCAAACAAAATACCTATTCTACCATTCATTTCAAACCAGTACGCCACGCACTTTTGGTAAGTATTTTGTACGGAATAATGATAGAAATATTACAATCTTATATTCCCGAAAGGAATTTTGAGATAAATGACCTTATAGCCAACACATTGGGCTGCGGTTTAGGAGTTGGATTGTTTTATGTGATTTATAGAATTTAAGTAATTGTGAATTTTTAATTGTAAATTGTGAATGAATACAAATAAAAATAATTTTTGGTACAATTTTTGATATAAATAAAAATACAGAATTATTAGTAAAGATAATAGTAAAATCAACCATAATTAAAAAAATAAATATATGGAAGTTAAAAAAAATCCGAGCCTAGAAACATCAACGCTTAGTAATCTGTTTTTTACAGGTGGGCTTGTGGTAGCGTTGGGGCTTACTATTTTTGCATTTGAATACAAAACTTATGACGAAATAGAGAAAGTAGAAGCAAAAGCAGAAGTTATTAGTGAGCAAGTAATGACACTTGAGGACATTCCTGTTACAACACAAGTAGCCGCACCTGTTGCACCACCACCTCCAGAGCCAGAATTTAAGGTAGCAAAAGAAGAATCTAAAGATACAACTACCCAAAAAGATGACACAGAGAAAAAGACAGAACAACAAGCACCTCCAGGGGAGAAAAAAGAAGGTGCGCCAGCTGTGAAATTTGAGCCACCTCCTCAAAAAGAAGAGCCAAAAGATGAAATTTTGGACGTAGTACAGAAAAAAGCAGGTTTTCCAGGTGGAGATAAAGAATATACAAAGTTTTTGAGTAGCAACCTTAAATATCCAAACTCTGCTTTGAGAAATAACGTAGAAGGAACAGTTTATGTGCGTTTTATTGTGGATAAAGATGGTAGCATCATCAAAGATTGTGTAAAAGTTGCTAAATCTGTTGATCCTGCGCTTGATGCAGAGGCAATACGTGTAGTGAGAATGTCCCCAAATTGGACACCAGCACTACAAAACGAACGCCCAACCAAGCAACGTATTAGAGTTCCTGTAAAATTTAAAATAGCAAAATAATATTCTGTTAAATTGGAATATTGCCAAATAAAAAGCACCTTAATTTAATTATTAAGGTCCTTTTTTGTTGTTATTTGTTCTTTTTCTGTTTTTTGGTACAGTTTTTGGTGATAATTAATCAATATAAAAAGAATTATTAACTCACTCAAAATCTCTAAAAAAATGGAACACAAAAAAAATCCGAAATTAGATACTGCCAGACTAAGCAATTTGTTTTTTAGTGGTGGTTTGCTCGTGGCTTTGAGCCTTACTGTTTTTGCATTTGAATACAAAACGTATGATGAAATTGGTATTATTGAAGAGCCAAAAAAAGACGACTCAACGAGAGAAATTATTACTCTTGATGATATTGAGGTTATTCCACGCAAAGAACTTCCTGCACCACTTGTGAAAGAAGACCCAATTTTCAAAAAATCAGATGCAGAAAAGCCAGATAGTGCAAAGGTAATAGACGACAAGGATAAAAATCCAAATCCGCTAACTACTTCTGATACCACAAAAAGAGGTGGAAAAGCAGTTGTACTTCCATTTAAAAAACCAGATGTTATTCCAGAAGATAATGAAGTGAGAGATTATGTAGCAAAAAAAGCTACTTTTGTTGGTGGAGATGATGCCTATCTGAAATTTTTGAGTAATAACCTTAAATACCCAAATTCTGCT
>JANYGM010000351.1 GCA_025362415.1 bacterium | reverse complement strand
TTTTCTACCTGACACCAAAAACCACCCTAGCAAACTCGTACAAGTGTCTGCATACATTGTTTGGCGTGGTTTGGTGTCAGAAGGAAACTTCTGACACCATAGGCAACCATTTTAAACTAATAACCATGAAAAATATATTATTCGTTTTATTGCTGTTGATAACAGGATACAATAGTAATGGGCAAACCACTCCTCACACACTCCCAGCTTTGTATATTGATTTTCAAAAAAATCATTATGGATTAGAGCCTATGTCCAAAGCCGTTCCAAATAATGGAGAAGCTATTTTTTTATTTTATAGCCTTTTACTTGGAGAAAGAAGAGATTTAACAGAAGGCATTGTATTAGAGATGACCCAAATGGAAGGAACAACATCTGTAACCATTCCACTAGCTAATTTAGCTACTTATATGGCTGGTCGTCCTCTGCTTAATACTGTTCAAATCAGGCAAGAATACACAGCACTAACAAATGATACACAAAGAACTGCGTATTTTAATGAAGAGAGTAGAAATGTATTTATAGTTGAAAGAAACATTACTAATCAAACGGCAAAAATTACGCAAGTTTATTGGTCAAATGTGAGTTTTTAGTAAAAAAGCCTTCAATAGTTTTATTGAAGGCTTTTTTGTATGTTATGGTTTATTATTGCTAAATTTGCTTGTTCCATTGCTGGTTTGCCCCCAAAACCTAATAATATCAATGCTATGCTTCCTCTTGCGTGGCTAGGAATGAATAAGAATATTCAAGGTCAACAAGTTGTAGATAAATGGAAAAATATGCCAGAATCTGAGCAAGATAATTACAGAGACCTTATGGAAAAAATTAATGTAAATCAACTTCTGAGAAATCCAAATTTTAAATGTAATTAAAAATGAAAAAAAGTAAAATGATACTATTTCTAATGCTAATTTTAGCATTAGAAGTAAGTGCGCAACAGAATATTATGGGTGGCAATTTATACCTTCGTTTTGATGGTTCAAATGTTGATGTTAGGCAAAAGTATTTTACTACACCAACAACGGGTGGGATTGTATATCAGGACTCATACCATTATGTGTATCCCACTATGCCTTGCTTAATAGGTGGGTCAGCAGACCCTTCGCTTCAAACACTAGACAAAAGTGTTTTTACCATTATTCCTATTAGTCAGCTTTCACAATACGATGTGATGACTATACAAGATTTTTGTCAAAGATGCGCTGCTACTGGTAGTTTTCAAGCGCAAGAAGCTTGGTTAAAACCCTATATACTAAGATACCCAAACTATAAGATTTTTGTGGTGCATATCAATCATGCTAATCAAACCGCAAAGATTGTGCAGGTCAAGTGGACAGCTTGGGAGTAGCAAAAAAAGCCTTCAATAGTTTTATTGAAAGCTTTTTTGTATGTTGTGGCTTATTATTGCTAAATTTGCTTGTTCTATTGCAGGTTTACTTCCAAAACCTAATAATATCAATGCTATGCTTCCCCTTGCGTGGGCAGGTATGAATAAGAATATTCAAGGTGTTCAAGTAGTAGATAAATGGAAAAATATGCCAGTGCCACAAAGAAATGCTATAAAAGATAAAATGGAAGACACTAAAAATAATCCACTTTTGAGCAATCCAAATTTTCCTATGGTGTCAGGTTTTTCTACCTGACACCAAACCACGCCAAACAATGTAATACCTCCAAAAACCTAAAAAAACTTTTAGAGGTTTTTGTTTTTATTCTCAAAAGACTTCCTACATTTGCAGAAATATTTCTCATCTTTACGCTTTTTATATGATAAAACGCCCAAACGCCCAAACGCCCAAACGCCCAAACGCCCAAACGCCCAAACGCCCAAACGCTTATTAGCGGTTTTGCTGTGTTTGCTGGTATTACATGGTTGTAAACGCCATCTTTTAGACCCACTAAATCCACAAACACAACAAACAAATCTCCCTGCAAAAGTCCAACTTGACAAAGTCAAAGGCTTTTACGAAAACGGCAGGTATAAAAACCAGCCCAAACAAAGCAATGGCAATGAAAGAATGACTGCTGCTGATTCTGCTCGTTTCAAAGATTTTGAACCGCAATGGGACAAAATACAAGTAGAACTACTTCCCAACAACGAAAAAATGCTGATTGTACCTGTGGTACGATTTTTGAATGTAGAATATAATCAAAACATTGGTTTTATTCGTAGGCTTTGCATACGTGTAGATGCCAATGATGATTTTTTAGAGGCAAACATTGTAGAGATTGTAGGAAATCTTACCTTTGTGAAAAACAATTATAATAATATTTTTGCGAACTATAAAAATAGCACTGTTGCTAGTAGTTTTAATGGCTTTATTTTGGTTTATGGCTTAGATTATATAGTCATAACACAAAAAGCCTACACACTTGGAAATTTTACAAAAAATGTAGTTACAGAATATATAAGCGCAAGTGATGTAGCTGGACTAGATGCGAAAGCATGCCACTGTTATGTTGTATTTGGAAGTACAGGAGTAATAGCCTATATAAATACTTGTTCAGGTACTGCTACAAGTGGCGGTGGTAGCGGAAGTGGAGAGCCTATTTATGACCCTTCTTCTGGTGGAGAAGGTGGTAATGGTGGAGGTGGTGACGGAGGTACTGGTGTTACCTATGACGAATATGGGAATCCAATTTATCCATTACCACCTCCAAAACCTTATGAAATACCAATAGTTCCAACGACAACAACACCTATAACAATTACACCATCACCACCAATACCACCAATGCCATTTCCTGGTATGCTTCTAGGTGATGACTTGGTTTGGTATTTCCCAGATAGTGGTGTGTCGTGGGGGTATTGGAATTACTTGATAGAAGAAGATGAAAATACGGCATCTTCTGGTATTACAGAAGACCCTAGCTTGTTTTTGCCTGAAAATGCAGATATAAAAGCCATTTATGATGCCATAAAAACACAACCAGAATGGACAAACTATATCAAGTATTTTAATGCTAATGACCCTGCTAACTCCTCTCTTACCATTAAAATTGGAGATATGCCAGCAGGACATGAGGAAAGCCTAGCCATTACTAATCGTGATTATCAAACAAATACAGCTACTATTATAATCAATCAGAATACTATAAGAAAAGTAGTTCCAACAAATATTGCACTTGCAATTTTACATGAGGGAATACACGCAAAATTATTTTCATTGATAAAAAGAAACCTAAAAGGTTTAGTCCTTACAACAGCAGAAAAAACAGAATTGATAAATCTTGCACGAATGATGAAACTTTATGGTAGAAATAACGGCAAGGGTGAACACACTTATATAGGTAGATACTATGTGAATAGTCTGACAAGAGGTATGAAAGCTTTTCAAACGCTTTCTCCTACTATTACTGACCTACACTACAAGGTACTTATATTTGCTGGATTGGGTAATACACCAGATGTTAAAGCATTTATAAATGGACTTCCCAATGGAGAAGCAGATTTTATACTAATGTTACTTGAAATCACAATAGATTAATTTTATCAACATTTAAATTTAGATACAATGAAAAAAATAATTTTTCTTTGTTTTTTTGTGATATTTGTATCACAAAATACACAAGCACAAGATACATATCTTCTGTTTGAAAAAACAGCACGTGTAATGACAAAAGGACTTTACACTAATCCAATATTAAGAAGAAATAATCCAAGCAGAAGAGAAATTACTTTTGTATATTCTGGAAGTGCATATGATATGCTTTATAACCCCCAATTTTATACAGTTGATCAAAATGTATATACTGTCGTACCTATTGCTAGTATAAGTGCAAATTATCCAAATGCTATGACGCATCAAAGTTTGGGGGCTTTTGTAAGTGCGAGAACTACAAATGCAACTGTTTTACATTTTTCTGCTTTGCCAAATATCTACATTATTGAAATGTTGCCCACACTTGGCGTAGCACATATACGCAAAGTGATTTATCTTCCACCATACTATTAACAAAATAGTTAATTGTGGTTTGCTTTCTACCCTTCCAAGATTTTTGGAAGGGTTTTTGTGCTGTAATCACTGAAAAAATGTAAAGCCAAAGGTTTAGTTCTTACAATAGCAGAAAAAACAGAATTAAGAAATCTTGAGCGAATGATGAAACTTTATGGCAGAAATAACGGCAAAGGTGAACACGCATTTATTGCACAATACTACCTTAGTAATGAATTGTAAATAAAATTCTAATTTTGTATTTCTTAGTGCCTTCTTAGTGTGTATTTCTTAATGAACTTAGTGTTAAAAAGAAACGAACTAGGAAGTTATTTGCAATGTATTACTTAATAATCTCGTGCAAGGAATAAAAGATTATAGGCTATTATCTAGTATTATCACCAACAATCATTATAAATTATTGGCTTTTACAGGATTGGAGGAAACACCTGCATATGAAATATTTCTAAATAGCCTAAATCCTGATGCAGATCTAGTTATTTCTGATTTTAACTTTGAATTAGTAGCTGAATGTCCTTAAAAATAGATATAAACACAATAAACCTAATTTTTAAATTTAAGATAAAAATGAAAAAAATAATTTTTGCTTTTATATATATTCTGTTTATTCAGAATATATATGCACAAGATGTTCATATACTTTATGAAAGAGAAGTAAATAAAATGAGCAAATCTAAATACACCAATATGACATTGAAAAGAGCCAATCCAGTTGGGTATTATGAAACACTTTTTTCCTATGGAGGAAATGCTTTTAGTGGAGTTCACCGTTGTACTTTCTATACAGTAAATAAGAATATTTTTACGGTCATTCCCATCAGTCAAGTGGGTCAAATGTATCCCAATGCGCTTACACATGCTTGGCTGGCAAACTATATGAAAACTACAAATATAGATGTAGCAGCTAGTTATTTGGATAATCTACCCAATATCTATATTATTGA
>JANYGM010000342.1 GCA_025362415.1 bacterium | reverse complement strand
AAATAGTGAGTAGTGAAATAGTGAGTAGTGAAATAGTGAGTAGTGAAATAGTGAGTAGTGAAATAGTGAGTAGTGAAATAGTGAGTAGTGAAATAGTGAGTAGTGAAATAGCGTGTAGTGAAATACAAAGCACAATGTATTTCACTACTTCACTACTCACTATTTCACTACTTCACTACCTTTGCTTTTCAACAAGAATTTTATAGTTAGGCAAAAGTGCTTCTGTACCTTTGTAAGGCACATTACATTGGTCGTAGCCTACCCAAGTTTTGCCCAAATACCACTTTCCATCTTCTGCAAGTGCCACACAAGGAATTAGTTTATTCTCATTTTCTATTCCTGTGGAAATGATGGAAGATAAAAACTTTGTATTGCTTTGAGAATCATCAGTAACCCACTCAAAATCAGTTCTTTTACCTGTCAAAAACTCAAAATCAGTTACAACCACTTCTCTTCCACCC
The DNA here is from genome assembly GCA_025362415.1 of bacterium. Taxonomy (GTDB): domain Bacteria; phylum Bacteroidota; class Bacteroidia; order Cytophagales; family Thermonemataceae; genus JANYGM01. The sequence continues at coordinate 7,318 of JANYGM010000342.1, read as the reverse complement.
CAACCAATAGTAGCTTTTTTTGTAGTTGCATTATATGCGCCTGGGTGCATTGCTCCTTCATAATTTGTACGAATAACATAGTTTTTTGTGGTATTAGGTGCCAAAATAGCATTCATTGGTAAACCTTTTTGAGCTGACCATTTGAAATTTATTTTGGTTTTGGTAGGTTTTACCTCAATTTTTGTAGGTTTTCCGCTGGCAAGTTTTTCAAGATAACCACTCAAATCTTCAATGCTATAAGCAACGTCTCCGTTATTGTCTATTACAGGCATCGTAACAGAGCCAGAAATATTTTTGGAGGAAAGAGCCGCCCACATTTTCCCATTATTAACATCATTGAGAGAAGTATTTATCTCTTCATATTTGACTTTTTTCTCTGTCAAATATTCTTTTGCCATAGCACAACGCCCACAGCCATTCATAGAATAAAGTTTGATTTGAGCGAAAGCCTGACTACAAAAAAGTAGGCTAGAAAGCACCATAAGGCACAAAGTGAGGTAAGAAGTTCTTGTTTTCATTGGATTGTTTTTGTTAGAAGTTACTAAAATTTGATTGTTAAACTTTTGATATGGTCAGACCTTCATTGCATTATGGTACAGACCATATCAAAATTTGTTACAGAATTATTTTACTTAAAATTAGATTTTTGATTTGAAGTTTCCAAATATAATGCCAATTATTTTTGAGGGTATTTTTGTTTTTTATTGAGAAAACAAAAAACGTAATAATTTGCCTCTCCAATTTTGAAATATTTGGGCAAAGATATTTTAAAAACCACTTTGAACAACATTTTTAAAGTTGTGGGCAACTATTTTGTTAGTATTAAAGATTTTGCAGAACTTGCAAAACATATTGAAAAATTAGCTAAATTGCGTGAATTATAAAAAGCAATAAACATTTAACAAAACATCAATGAATGATATTTTAAAAGAATATTTGGCAAAACAACAGCCTCAAACACAAGAAAATTATCCTATACTTGTACTCAAAACTGGGCGTGAGCGTTCTCTCCTAAATAGGCATCCTTGGGTATTTTCTGGTGCAGTAAAAGACCTTCCGACTGCTGAAAATGGAGATATTATACAAGTACAAGACAGCAAAAAAAATATTTTAGGTTATGGTTTTTTTGATACAAAAAGCCAGATAACAGTACGTCTTTTTGAGTTTTGCGCACAAAATATACGCATTGACGACGCTTATTGGCACAAAAAAATAAAAAATGCTTATGAACTTCGTAAAAAATACGTTCTAAATCTTGCTACAAATGCTTATAGACTTTTGCACGCAGAAGGTGATTTTTTACCAGGTATTATTGTTGATATTTATAACAAAGTGGCAGTAATACAAGTGCTTATTAAAGGTATTGAGAAGGTTTTTCCTGCTATTTTGGGCGGTTTGCAACAATTAGGACTAGAATATATTTATCTTAAAACAAAAGAAAACGCTAAAATTTCAGAAGACACATTACAAACGGTATTACCTACACAATCACCTACACAAATGCCAAAAGGTTGGCTTACAGATGTTTTTGAAAAGCCACTTAATATTATTGAAAACAACCTGAAATTCCCTATTGATGTGGTAAAAGGACAAAAAACAGGCTTTTTCCTAGACCAAAGAGAAAACAGATTACTTTTACAACATTATTCTAAGGGTAAAAACGTACTCAATGCGTTTAGTTATACAGGCGGATTTAGTGTGTATGCGCTTGCAGGTGGCGCAAAAAGCGTTCATTCTGTTGATATTTCCAAAGATGCCATTGCCGTTTGTGAGCAAGCTATTACTATGAATTTTGGTAAAAATGCGCCTCATACGTCTATTTCAGCAGATTGTTTTGATTTTTTGAAGAAAACAGAGGAATTGTATGATATTATTGTCCTAGACCCGCCTGCTTTTGCCAAAAACGCAAAATCTGTTCATAATGCTACTCGTGGCTACAAAGAACTTAATTTGACAGCATTTAAGAAAATTGCACCTGGCGGACTTATTTTTACTTTTTCTTGTTCTGGCAATGTAGATAGGGATTTGTTTAGAAAAGTTGTGTTTGGTGCAGCGGCTGATGCCCATAGACAAGTACGCATTTTGCACCAACTCTCACAACCTGCAGACCACCCAGTAAACATTTATCACCCAGAAGGAGAATACCTAAAAGGGCTTGTACTGCAAGTAGAATAGGAAAATTACGAATTATCAATGACTTTGTTGCAACGGTCAGCATACTTGAAATAGACTCTTTCTGCCGTTGTGAGTGTTCTAGCACTAGCGACACACAACGAATGAAAATATGCCATTTTTGATAACCCAAAACCATATTAGGGTGGTTTTGTGCTTATAGAGATGCTTAAATACATTGCTTGGCGTGGTTTGGTGTCAGGTAGAAAAACCTGACACCACAGGAAACTTGTCCTGTACTAGCTAATAATGTCTGATGTAAATACTAAATGGATATTACAACCTTCACAAATAAGATGTAATTCTTTTTTATTATACAATGAAAATTCTTTTTTTTCATATTTTATATTCAATTTTTTATCACAAGGGCATTGATACACAAGCTCTGTATCATTTATATTGTTGATTTCTTGTGCTATTTTTATCCATAATAAGCGTTCTTTTCTATCCATTTTATTTTATTAGTTCCTGCCGTTGTTGGTGTTCTAGCGTTAGCGACACCAACAACGAATGAGGTAGAGCAATGTATTTAAGGATTTTTTTTGTGTTGTCAGAAGTTTCCTTCTGACAACAAACTATTTGCTGTGCATATTTTTGAATAATCCCTTACATTCCAGCCATTAGCAAACCAATATCACTATACGGAATTTCCAGTTTTCTAGCAATTCCAGCGTTGGTAAGTTTGCCACGAAAAGCATAAATACCTTTATTAAACCATTTGTAATTCATAATCATATTATTTACACCAGCATTTTCTGCCGTTTTGAGCAAAAGCGGTGTAAAAATATTGCTAAGTGCCATACTAGACGTATGCGCCACTCGTGAGGCAATATTTGGCACGCAATAATGAATAACATCATATTTTTTGAAAGTAGGATTATGATGACTACGAATTTCTGACGTTTCAAAACAACCGCCTTGATCCATACTTACATCAATAATGACAGAATTAGGTTTCATACGTGCCACCATTTCCTCCGTAACCACACACGGACTTATGCCATCTTCTGCACGCATTGCACCAATAACTACGTCTGCCCGTGCAATAGCCTCACTAAGCGTTACGGTATCAAGCGTTGAGGTAAAAACTTGTTGCCCAATGGCATAACGTACTCTACGCAGTTTGTAGATATTATTATCAAAAATTTTCACTTCCGCACCTAGTCCAAAAGCAGTTCTGGCGGCATATTCAGCTACTGTTCCTGCGCCCAAAATGACCACTCGTGTAGGTGGCACGCCTGTAATCCCTCCCAAAATCACTCCACGACCATTATTCATAGTATTTAGATATTCACCTGCAATCAGCATTACTGTACTTCCTGCAATCTCGCTCATAGCTCTAATAACGGGCATTCCTCCTGCTTTGTCTTCCATATATTCGTAAGCAATGCAAGTAAGGCGTTTTTTATTGACTTGTAAAATAAATTCTTTGGTAAGTTTTGCCATTGGCAAGGCAGAAATAAGGGTTTTTCCTTGCTTTATCATACCAAGTTCTTCTTCTGTTGGAGGCTCAACTTTGAGGACAATATCCGCTCCATAAACTTTTGTACGTTCATACGAAATCTCTGCACCTGCTTCGCTATATTCTTTATCAAAAAAATTAGAAACATCACCTGCACCAGTTTCCACAATAACTTCGTGTCCGTTGGCGACAAGCACCGCCACCCCGTCAGGCGTGAGTGCAACACGGTTTTCAAAGGCAACAGTTTCTTTTGGAATGCCAATACTAAGTGTTACATTGTCTTTTTCTAGCATTGCCAGTTGCTCTTGTGGGTACAAAAGTTGTTCTTTCGCTAATGATTCAAAGGCACTAGGGGTGATTTGTTTGCTCATTCTCAATCAGGTTTTACAGGATTTACGAGATTTTTAGGATTTTTTTTTTCTAATATTTTCTAGGATTTTTTAGGATAATACAAATAGAATTTTTTAAGATAATACAAATTATTTTTTGTGTTATCTTGAAAATCCTACAATCTCTTAAATCCTGATTCTGACACTGTTATTTCTCTTTTATCTTCACTAATGATGTTTATAGTGATATTTAGGCTATTTTCTGGTATAAGTTCTTGCACACGAGAAGCCCATTCTACTAAACAAATACTAAAATAAGTATTTCCATTTGCTTTTTGAGGATAAAAATAATCTTCATATCCTATGTCGTAGGCTTCACTAATATCTTTCAAACGGTAAAAATCAAAATGAAAAATTTTGTTTATTTGATTATCCTTTTGAATATCTTTTTGATTATCTTTTTGATTTATATTTTGTTGATTATTTGTTATATCATATTGATTTACAATAGAGTAAGTAGGGCTTTGCACATTTGCTGTAACGCCTAATTGCTTACAAATTTCTTTGATAAGTGTTGTTTTTCCTGCGCCCATCTGTCCTTCAAAAGTCCAAATATTAGCCAATATACTATTTTCTTTTTGAATTTGTTGTTGAAACTGAATAATTTTTTGCGCTATTTCTGGGAGTTGTGAGAGAGTGTAATGAATAGTCATTTTAAAAATAATTTTAAGGTAATTTTGATAGGTTTATTGAGGTTTATTTCTAGCTAATTTTTCCTACAAATTGCCTCAAACCTACAAAATTACTTTCAGGATAAAGCAATAATAATTCTTGTGCTTGTGGCATCTCAAAAACTTCAGAAACATCATTTACACCACCAGCAGGCACATTTTTCTCTTCCAATTTTTCCAAAAGATATTTTTTATCATATTTTTTGATTTCTTGCTCCAAAACAGGAAGTAAAATTAGTCTATTTTTGACACGCTGGGCGTTAGTGCTAAAACTTTCATTTTTTGATATTTCATTGATATTAAGGATATTACAAAGAGAAATAAATTGTTTGTCTGTGCCAACTGCCAAAATAAGCATTTTATCATCTTTTGTAGTAAAAATAGTGCCATAAGGCACAATATTTGGGTGTTCGTTGCCCATTCTTTGGGGAGAATGCCCTGCATTGAGCCAATTAGTAGCTTGATTGGTGAGCGCAGAAACCGCTGCATCAAACAAAGAAACACTTACATACGCACTTGTAGGCGTATCTGTGGAGGTTGTAGGCGTGTACATACGTCTAAGCAAAGCAATTAAAATACCTTCTTTTAGTTGGTGGGCAGCAAGCACATCAACAAGAGCAACAGGCATTTTGTGAGGCAAACCGTTAGCGTGTCCGTTCATATACAAAAAGCCTGTTTCTGCTTGAATAATGGCATCATAACCAACTTTTGGATTATCTGTTCCGTAGCCTGTGATGTGTCCGTAAATAATATTGGGGTTGATTTTTTGAAGGGTTTTATAATCCACTTTTAGTTTTTCTGCATCTCCAAATTTGTAGCTAACCAGCACAATATCAGCAGTTTGTATAAGTTGGTAGAGATTTTGGAGATTTTCGTCTTCAGAAATATCCATAAAAAGGGATTTTTTTCCCCAATTAACGGCAGAAAAGTAAGCAGAAAAATTACTTTCTACATTTTCATTAGGTAGTTTCCACGAGCGAGTAACATCTCCGTTGGTTTTAGGATTTTCTATTTTGATGACTTCTGCGCCTAGTTCAGCAAAAAACTGCCCAACACTTGGTGCAGCAAGTACGCTTGCGAGTTCAATTATCTTTAATTTCTCAAACATTTTTCATTATTTTTTGCCACAGATGCACAGATGAATACAAAATATATTTTATCTGTGCATCTGTGGCAATTAAATTAATCTTTACTCTGTCTTTTTAGCTTTTTCTAGTTGTGTGATTTTTTCTAAAAGATTATTGGTTTCTGTTTGTTCTGGTGTGATGTCTGTTCCCATAAAAAATATACTTTCCAGCGTACCCAAATTAGCATCTTTCACACCTGCCACACGCATATTGACAAATTTGTAAGATTTATCTCCTGCTTTGAGCATCAGCGTACCACCTTCTATGCCATCATTTTGTAGTATCCTACGTATTGCCCTAAAATCTAATCTACCAATAATAGCATTGTCAATATGTTTTCCTACCACCATTTCTTTGTGTATTCCAAGCGCATCACAGCCAAAACGGTTGATAGTTTTGACCATAAAATTACTATCCGTTTCCATAATAATAAAGCTACTTTCAAAAGCATTATTTTTGAAGTTGATTGTTTTTTGGTCTTCTAATGCCTTATCTTCTAAGGCTATACGGTTTGTAATATCAGAAGCAATACAAGTAACTTTCAAAAGTACGCCCTCTTTGCTAATAACAGGAAAAAAGTATGCCATCAACCAAAAAACAGTTCCATCTTTGCGTACTCTTTTGATAGTTGTTTCTAAATAAACTCCATTAGAAAGTTGCGCCCAAAGCAAATTAAAATCTGCGGGGTCTGTATCACGAGGTGCATAAAAACTCCTATGTTTTCCTAAAACTTCCTCTTTTTTATACTGTGAAATCTCACAAAATTTATCATTGACATACGTAAAATTACCTGCTTTGTCAAGTTCCATCACGACTGTTGCCTTGTCAATAGCCGTCATCATAGCTTCCATTTCACTTGTACGCTTTTCTAATTCCTTTTTTGTGGATTTGAGATTTTGCATACTATCCAAAATTTCTGCCTCGTGTATGCTCATTTGGTCTGTAAGACTACGAGATTCATCAAGAAGTTTTTGGGTTTGCTCCGCAGTCGTCAAATTAGAAATAGTCGCAGCAATATCTTCTCCTAATTCTTCTACAAATTTTTTCTCTTTTTGTGTAAAAACATTAAAAGAGGCAAGTTCTATCACGCCATAAACGACCATTCCTAGTTTGATAGGCACAATAAGCACAGAACGGGGCGCATCACTTCCAAGACCAGACGAAATAGCCACATAATCTTTTGGCACTTTTGTCATATAAATAGTTTGCCCTTCTTGCCAACATTGCCCCACAAGCCCCTCTCCTAGTTGTGTTTTCGTTTTAATAAATTTTTTCTTACCATAAGCGTAGCAAGATTTTAACTCCAAAAAAGGTTCATTTTCAGTTTCACGAGTAGCAATAAAAATGCCTCCTTGATTAGCAGATACATATTTTACGAGATTTCCTGCTAGTGCATCATAAAGTTTTTGTACGTCTGTTGTATCTCGCAAAATCTCTGAAAACATTGTAAAGCCTTCATTTTGCCAGTTGCGTAGTTTATCTTCCTGCGCCACATTG
>JANYGM010000302.1 GCA_025362415.1 bacterium | reverse complement strand
TAGTTTACACCCTAAGGGTAGGTCGTGGAAACAGCCTTTTAGGCTAGTTTCCACGACCTACCCTTAGGGTGTAAACTACGCAGATATCTAATTATGAATAACTTTTTTGTTAATGCTACTTTCGCAGGATATCTAATAGATAAATAATAAAATAGTTTTGTAGTGGTAAAAAAGCAGGTGAGATTTCTTACCTGCTTTTTTTTTAATGTTTTGAAAAATACGGCAAATGTCGTATTTTTTGTGAAAAATCTTTTGTACTTTGCATTAAAGTATCTTAAAAATTCACACAAAATAAACAAAAATACAAAATGAAAATCTCAAAAACAAACAAAATAGCACTTGTTTTGGTCATTATTGCCATTATTTTCGGGGCTTGCGCCAAAATTCTCAAAAACAATCCTACCATTAACCGCATTAAGTACGAGTGCGGAGGTCCTGATGATGGGCGTTTTACCGTTGGAGCGAATAATATCCGCTTGATGTATGGCTTTCCTATTCCTGCCTCTACCTCGCATTTTGTGGTGAAGGTAAATGATAAGTTTGCGTCCAATTATAAGGGCTTAGGAAGTACTGTAACGTACATTTGCACCACCAAAAAATTCAAAACAGTAGGAAATAAAAAGTTTTCTGAAATGGAGTTTTCCTTTGAAAATATCAAAATAAAACAACGTCTCGTGCCTGTAAATGATGATTTGGTGGAAGTAGATAGCCTTACGCCTTGCCGCTACTACCGCATTGAATATGAGTTTGAAAACAACAAAGCGCAAGCCGCAGAAGTTGGTTTTCAGTTGCTTATTGATAATATGATTGGAGATAATGATGCCCCAAAACTTGATGCAGATGGCAAAAAAATAGGGGTGGAAACCCGTTTTCAGGGCGCAGACGTGCCAAAACAAGTGTTTCTATACCGCACAGAAAACGACCTTTCTGACCATACCGCCGAGATTCTTACAGATAAAGCCGCCGCCACAAAACCAGACGAACTAGCTATTGGTAGGTGGCCTTATTTTCATAATATCATCTGGGATTATACGCCAAGCGGTGGTACGTATGGTGATGCAGCGGTTTTTTTACGTTGGAATGCCAAAAGTATTCCTGCTAATGGAAGTAAAAAAGTGGCTGTATATTACGGAATGGCACGAAAAATGAATAAACAGAAAAAATATGTCAGCGAGGTAGTGGGAATGCAAAGCGTTTTTACTGAAAAAGAAAATACTAACTTTTTGGTAGATACCGTTTATTTTGACAATGCCAACGCCACACTTTCCAAAGAATTTATTGCTAATCTTGACAAGCGTTTGGTGGGAAGAGACCTACAAAAAGTCGTTGGAATTATCATTGAAGGGCATACAGATGCAAAAGGTACAGATGATGCCAACGTGGAATACTCTCGCAAACGTGCCAAAGTCGTGAAAGATTATCTTATCAAAAAAGGTGTGGCAGAATTTAAGATTGTGCCAAAAGGTTTTGGGGAAATGTACGCCAAGCAGACAGAAGATAGTCAGAAAAATGGCAACGCAAAAGACAGAAATGCCGTTTTAATGATGTATTACAAGGAATAAAATAATTAGAAATTGTGAATTAGGAATGATGAATGGATACAAAATATTCATCATTCCTAAAAATAATCCTAAATTTCTCACTATTAACTCAAAATTTCTCATTATTAACTCAAAATATCAATGAAAACAATTATCATTTTTATTTTTTCTCTTCTTTTAGTAGGAAAAATACACGCACAAACTGCAACACCCAACAAAACAGACAAAAAAAACCGCAAACAAGGAATGTGGACACTTTCTTATGACAAAGATTTCAAAGAAACTCCCATCAAAGACAGCATTACGGACTATGCAGTTGGAAAAATGAAAAATAACCAAAAAGAAGGTTTTTGGACAACTTTCAACGCAAAAACAAAACAGAAAACATACGAAACCAACTACAAAAATGGTAAAGAAAATGGGCTTTTTACTTCTTATGATGATTATAAAGGCAAAATGTATGTAAACGCAAAAGGGAGCTATCTAAATAATGAGCTAAATGGGATTTTTACTGGATATTATGAAAGTGGTAAAATATCACAGAACGGCAATTATTTGAAAGGTGAAAAAACTGGCTTATGGAGTCATTATAATTATCCAAATGAGAACACCAAAGAAAAAGAAATAAACTATCTCAATGGTAAATATAATGGGTTGTTCACTTCTTATTATTTAGGTAATAACAAAGTAAAAGAAACAAGTAACTACCTTGGTAGTAAGAAAGAAGGACTTTATACTTTTTATGGTCAGGATGGCAAAATATATGTAAAGGGCAATTATCTGAATGATGAGAAAAATGGTTTGTGGTATTCTTATCACGAAAATGGTGATGTAGCTACAGAAGCTTTTTATCTCAACGGTAAACAAGAAGGCAAATCTAAGGCGGTAAATAGAGCAGGGGAAATATTATCAGCGGGGGAGTATAAAAATGGATTGAGGCAAGGAAAATGGATAATTAGCTATGGTTTATATGCTGAAGGCGGTTCTGGTTTATGTGATACAATTCCAACAAATGTTGGTACTGGCTCTACTATTTGTTTCTATGATATAGGAGAAATGAGAAATGGTAAATGGGAAGGTTTGATGATACGTTACAATGCAAAGACAAAATTAAAGATGTTTGAAGAAAGTTATCTAGATGGTAAGAAAAATGGTTTTGCTAGTGAGTATTATAATGATGGTGATAGTAATGACGGTAAAATAGAAAATAAGATGAATTTTGTCAATGACAAAGAAAGTGGGCTTAGAGTGGTTTATTACCCAAGTGGCAATAAAAGCAAAGAAATCAATTTTATCAATGGTAAAAGGGAAGGCGTTTCTACTTATTACTACGAAGATGGAAAAATAAAAGAAAAAGGAAATTATCTGAAAGATGAAAAGACTGGCCTTTGGACTTCATATTACCCAAATGGCAAAATAAAAGAAGAAACCAACTACCAAAATGACGTAAAAAATGGTAAATCAAAAGAGTTTAACGAAAAAGGAAAACTCATCAAAGAATATACCTACAAAGACGGAAAATAAGTCTTTATCCTATCATAATCAAACCTAACAGCTTTTTTTAGGTTTGATTATCAATATCTTAAAATAGACCTAAATTTCAACCAAATAACCCAAAATTATAATGAAAAAACTCGTAATTTTACTCTTTTTGCTCCTTGCAATGCAAGCAAAAGCACAACAAACGTGGGGAGAACGCTACCAAGAAGGCAAAAATTATCTCAAAACAGGTGAATCAGCTAAAGCTATTCTAGTTTTTGAGACAGTAAGGACACAAACAGAAAAAGAAGTTGGCAAAAAACACCAATATTACGTTAAAGTGCTTGATGATTTGGCACTTGCTTATCAAATGAACAAACAATTTGATAAAGCAAAGGCGTTATGTATTGAAGCACTCGCCACACAAGAAAGCCTTGCAGGAACAAATAACACACAATACGCTGATTTGCTCAATACTTTGTTTGAAAGTCAATTTGGTTTGAAGGATTTTGTAGGTAGTGAACAAACTGGAACTAAACTTTTAGCTATTTATAAAAAACTTTTGGGAGAAAAATCTGACAATTATATCGTATTAGAGAAGAATTTAAACTATATACGTAAAAAAATAAACAAAAAATAACAAATTTTGAGTTAATAACTCAAAATTATACGTTATTAACTCAAAATTATACGTTATTAACTCAAAATTATACGTTATTAACTCAAAATTAAATGTTATTAACTCAAAATTATACGTTATTAACTCAAAATTATACGTTATTAACTCAAAATTATATGTTATTAACTCAAAATTATACGTTATTAACTCAAAATTATACGTTATTAACTCAAAATTATACGTTATTAACTCAAAATTATACGTTATTAACTCAAAATTATACGTTATTAACTCAAAATTATACGTTATTAACTCAAAACATCTCGTTATTTACTCAAAATTTCTCATTATTAACTCAAAATATCAATGAAAACAATTATCATTTTTATTTTTTCTCTTCTTTTGATAGGAAAAATACAAGCGCAAACCGCAACACCAAACAAAATAGACGACAAAAACCGCAAACAAGGTAAATGGACACTCTACTACGACAAAGACGGAGAGGAAACAACCACAAAAAGTAAAGCTCTTTTTTACTCCGTGGGAGAAATGAGAAACAATAATTGGGTAGGTTTGCGCACTGTGTATAATGTAAAGAATAATTTTAAGGTAACAGAAGAAACTTATCTTAATGAACAGGCAAATGGAATGGCTAATTATTATGACGAAAGAGGGAAAATTAGCTCAAAAGGCTGGTATTTGAAAGGCAAAAAAGATAGTTTGTGGTACGTATATCACTCAAACGGAAAAATAAAAGAAACTGCAACTTTTATCAATGGAAGAAGACACGGATTGTGTCAAGTTTTTAATGAGCAAGGGCAAATTTCAGAAAAATTTATTTATGAGTCAGGCGAAATAATAGCTGACGACTGGACAATGCTCTCTGATGTAGGCAAAGAAGCCACAAATGACAAAAAATATACACAAGCATTAAGCCTGCTTACCAAAGCTAAGGCTATGGCAGAAAGAAAATTTAGTAAAAATCACAAAAATTATACTATCTCTTGCGAAAATTTGTCTGATTTATATGAAAAACAAGCACTTTATGCCAAAGCAACAGTTTTTTATCTAGAAACAAAGGAAACAAGAGAAAAAATGTTTGGAAAAGATTACCCAGATTACGCCAATTCTTGCATTAAACTAGCTGATTTGTACGAAAAACAAAAACTTTATGCCAAAGCAGAACCTCTTTACGTAGAAGCATTGGATATTTATAAGGTTTCTTTAGGTGAAAAATCAAATGAATATACACAAACTACAAAAAAATTGGTTGTTTTACGTGAAAACGTAAGTAAAAAATAATAAAAATTGAGCTAATTATTTAAAACATCTCATTATTTGTATAAAACTTTTCACTATTAACTCAAAATTCCTCACTATTAACTCAAAATTCTTCACTATTAGCTCAAAATTACCCACTATTAACTCAAAATTCCTCACTATTAACTCAAAATTCCTAACTATTAACTCAAAAAAACAATGAAAACACTTATCATTTTTATTTTTTCTCTTCTTTTGATAGGAAAAATACAAGCGCAAACCACAACACCAAACAAAACAGACGACAAAAATGTCAGACAAGGGCTTTGGACAGTCTATTATACCAAAAATTGGCAAGAAACTAGCACCAAAGATAGTATTGTTTTTTATTCTGTGGGAGAACTTAAAGATAATCAATGGAATGGTTTGTGTGTAGATTATGACGCAAAGACAAATCAAAAGAAAAATGAACTAACTTATCTCAATGGAATAGAAAATGGACTGGCTATTTATTACCAAACAAACGGAAAAGTAAAAGCAAAAGGCAAATTTTTGGCTGGAAAGAAAGACGGTACTTGGAATTGGTATTATGCAAGTGGCAAAATAGAGTCTGAATTTAACTTTTTAGCAGGAAAAAAAGAAGGAAAGTACAAAAAAATGAGCGAAAAAGGAGAAATTTTAGAAGAATATGTCTTTAAAAACGACCAAAAACAAGAAACAGACTATGATTTACTAGTAGCGCAAGCTAGTAAACTTTTTGAAGAAGGTAAATTTATAGAAGTTTTGACCACTTATGAGAAAATAAAAGTTGTAGCAGAGAAAGAATTTGGTAAAAAACACGAAAACTACGCTTCTTCTTGTACTATTTTGGCTAATTTGTATCAAAAACAGGGTAATTATACCAAAGCAGAAGCTTTATATGCAGAAGTTGCAAGCGTTACTAAGGAATTAGGTATAAATAATTGGCTTTATGTGAGTTCTTTGCATAGTTTGGCTACTTTATACCTCAGTCAAGCGAAATATGAACAAGCTGAATCTAGTTTTATAATAGTAGAAAAGATTTATAAGCAAAACCTTAATAAAGATGATAGCCTTAATTATTCTAATTTACTAGATAGTTGGGGATATTTGAATACAGAAAAAGAAAATTATGTAAAAGCAGAAGAATTATATCAAAAAAGTTTAAATATTCGTCAAAAAAAATTTGGTAAAAACAGTAATTATTATGCTATTTCTCTAAAAAATTTGGGTGTTTTGTATAAAATAAAAGAAGATTTTGCAAAAGCAGAAAGTTTATTTATGCAAAGTTTGAGCATTAAAACAGCTATTTTTGGAAAAAATCATCTTGATTTGACTGACGTAATGGAATCTTTGGCTAATTTATACCACCAACAAGGAAATTATAACAAAGCAGAAGATATATTTTTACAAGTATTGGATATTAGAGAGAAAAATGAAGGAAAAAATCATAAAAATTATATCAATACGCTTAATAATTTGTGTATTGTGTATAACGAACAAGGTTATTATAACAATGCAGAGCCATATATGTTGGAAATGTTGGCTTTAAGTCAAAAAAATACAGACAAAAATACGCTTGATTATGCTAATGTAGTCAATACAGTAGGTGCATTTTATGCAAGACAAAAAAATTATAATAAAGCAATCCCTTTTTATACAGAATCTTTGGGCATAAGAAAGCAATTAGCAGGTGAAAATAACGAACTTTATGCGGTTTCTTTAAGTAATTTGGCACAAATATATTCAAACACAAACAAATATCAACAAGCAGAGAAACTTTTTTTGGAAGCAATCAATATTCAAAAGAAAATTTTTGGTGAAAATCATTTAACTTATAAAATTTTTGTAGATAATTTGGCTTTTGTATATGAAAAACAAGGCAAATATCAGCAAGCAGCCGTTTATTATCAGCAAGCTAGTCAAGTAATTATAGCGCAAATAGACAATAACATTGCGCACCTCTCTGAAAAAGAAAAAAGTTTGTATTTTAATCTGTTTTCTTATGATTTGGAAGTGTATAATGCTTTTGTAACAAAGGCAAATAAGGAAATTCCAGCCCTTACGGCGTGGTCTTTTAATACTTCTTTGACCACAAAAGGGCTACTTTTTAGTAGTTCACAGAAAATTAAAGAAAGAATACAAAACTCTGATGATAAGGCACTCAAAAAACTCTATGAAAATTGGAAAGATGCTCGCACAAAGTATGCAAAAGCCCTCCAAATGAGTGAAGACGACCGTAAAAAAGCTAATATTTCTACTGAAAAACTCCAAACAACCGCCAACGAACTAGAAAAAACACTTTCTTTAAAGTCTGAACTGTTTGCAAAAGCGAATGATAAAACTAAATATACTTGGAAAGACGTTCAAAAGCAACTAAAAGCAGGTGAAGTGCTTGTAGAAGTAATCCGTTTTACGCAACCTAAGGAAATAAAAGTATTTAATTTTATTGGAAAAGGCATTTTTTATATCCCAACAAATGATAATAATTATGAAGTAGAGAAACTAATGGGAGAAAATACGCCTGCTTATAAGGCTGGAATGCGTGCAGGTGATGTTTTTGTGGAAATAAACGGCAAAACAACCAAAGGAAAGACTGCAGAAGAGATAAAAACACTTTTTGACCCCAAAGAATGCACTTTTAAGGTGCAATCAGTTACTAATAATATCAAAGATACTAAAATAAAGACTTTTGTGATTAAATCAGACTCTATTTTTGATACTAAAACTATCTATGAGCCGTCTTATATGGCACTTATCATCACGCCCACAACGCAAAATCAGCCTGAAATGGTCGTACTTCCAGACGGAAAAGAGCTAGAAACTGATGCAGTAGCGTATTATAAGAACAATATTAAATTTAAGAAAGAAGATAAAGCATCTTATAACGCTTTTTGGGCGCAAATAGCTGATAAAATTTATAAAACCACCCCTAACCCCTCCTTAAAAGTAGGGGAACAAAAAACTCCCCTCTTTCCTAAGGAGGGGCAGGGGGTGGTTCAGGAGGTAGTTAAGAAAGTTTATTTTGTGCCAGATGGCGTTTATCACCAAATAAACCTCGTTACGCTCCAAAATCCGAGTACAAAGGCGTATCTTAGGAATGAAACACAGGTACAGTTGCTTTCTTCTTCCAAAGATTTGATAAAATATGCTGAAAATGCCAAAAAACAACGCAAAAACTTCAAAGATTATCAAATACATTTGTTTGGTTATCCTGCGTATGCGCAAAAAAACGACAAAATTACTACTACAAAAGAAGAACGTAGTTTGTCTTTTTCTGCTAAAATGGATACTACACAGCGTTTTTTTAATCCAAATTCTGGGACTATCACCATTTTGGAAGGCACGAAAATAGAAATCAATAATATTTCTAAAATATTACAAGATAAAAAGATAAAAGTTACCAATTATTTGGAAAATCAAGCAGAAGAAAACACTATCAAAACCCTCAAAAACCCTGATATTTTGCATATTGCTACTCACGGTTTCTTTTTGGGAGATACAGAAAGCCTAAATAAAGAAAATGCAGACAAATTTAGGGAAAATCCACTTTTAAGAAGTGGTCTTTTGCTCAAAGATGCGGAAAAAGGATTGCGTGGCGAGATAAAAGAAGGAGAAGATGGCGTTTTGACAGCGCAAGAGGTACTTAATTTGAATTTAGATGATACAGAACTTGTCGTAATGTCGGCTTGTGAAACTGGTCTTGGTGAAATAAAAAACGGAGAAGGGGTTTATGGTTTGCAGCGTTCCTTTCAGCAGGCAGGCGCAAAGACAATCCTTATGAGCCTTTGGAAAGTTGATGACGCAGCTACACAAGAACTGATGACACTTTTTTATGAAAATCTCGCAGAAGGGAAAACAAAACGTCAAGCTTTTGATGCTGCACAAGAAACTTTATACAAAAAGTATAAAAATCCCTATTTTTGGGGCGCATTTGTGATGGTAGGAGAATAATTTTTTGTATATTTGTGCGTTTTTTGTGAATTGCTGATTGTTGCACTTTTGTATTCATTCATAATTCACAATTAAAATTTTTACGAAATTGTTTGCACTTATTACAGGCGGAAGTCAGGGAATTGGGCGTTGTATTGCGGAGGAATTTGCCAAAAGAAAAATAAATATCCTTATTGTGGCACTTGCTGATGTTTCTGTGGAGGAAACCGCCACATTCTTGCGTGAAAAATACGCTATTTTGGTAGAAACTTTCACCACAGACCTTACCCAAGACAATGGCGCACAAGCAGTTTATGACTTTTGTCAGTCTAAGCAAATCATTATAAAATACCTCATCAATAACGCTGGAATGGGTTATACAGATAGTTTTAACGGGAAAACCATTGGTTTCCACGAAACTCTTTTAAAACTAAATATTTTGGCAAATGTACGTTTGTGTCATTTATTTTTGGAGGATATGAAAAAGCTACCCAAAGCGTATATAATGAATGTTTCTAGTATGGCTGGGCTTTTTGTGATGCCTTTTAAAAGCACTTATGCTGCTAGTAAGCAATTTGTAGTCAGTTTTTCAGAGGCGTTACGTGAGGAAGTACGCTTTACGGGTGTAAGCGTGAGTATTTTGTTTCCTACGGGTGTAGCAACTAATCCAGAAACTACCACAGCAGTAGAAAAGTTAGGTAAAATTGGTAAATATGTGAGTAGTACGCCTGAAATCATAGCGGCGGCAGGCGTAAAAGGCTTACTTGCAGGCAAAAAACGTATTATTGCTGATTTTTGGTCAAGATTATTTGCTAATATGCGTCATATCGTACCAAAAGATGTGATTATTTGGCTTGTGGGGAAAGTTTTGAGAAAAAAATTTCAACAGTAAAAACTGATTGTTAGGATATTGTATAATTCACTGAAGTTACGCAAGGTTAGTGTATAATCCAATATTTAGACTTAAATTTACGAAAAAAATTAACAACTCCAAAAAAAACAACAATGAATTTAGCCCCTATATATGATTTGTATAGTGATTATTTGATAGTAAATCAAGGTCAAGCCACCGCTACTAGCTTGTCTGATTTATTAGAAAACAAATACTCGCACGACAAAATAACAAGGGCTTTAAGCAAGGAATTAATGACATCTAAAAATTTATGGAAAGTAGTAAAACCACAGATAAAGCAAATCAATAATAAAGAAGGTGTATTAATTTTAGATGATACAGTAGAAGAAAAACCGCATATGCAACAAAATGAACTTGTTAGTTGGCATTACGACCACGTAACTGGTCGTCATATAAAGGGTATCAACCAATTAACGGCTCTTTATCACAACAAACATGTGAGTTTACCAGTAGGATATGCCCTAATAGAGAAAGATACAGTAGTTTTTGATAAGAAAAAGAACAAGGACAAAAGAGTTGCAAGCATTTGTAAACATACTCTTTTTAGAAATTTAATTAAAAATAGTATTGCTAACCAGTTGAAATTCAAGTATATACTTGCTGACAAGTGGTTTGCTTCAGTAGATAATTTCAATTTTATTGACTCCCTTGGACAACACTTCATTATGCCATTAAAAAATAATAGAAAAGTAGCTACAAGTAAAGAGAATCAACAAAAAGGGTCTTATCAGTCAGTTGAGTCATTAGTCATAGAAGAAAATCAAACACTTCAAGTTTATTTGGAAGACGTGGAATTTCCACTACTTTTGACTAAACAGCTATTCAAAAACGGAGATGCAGAAGTGGTTTTCTATTTGGTTACTAATGATTTAACGGCTGATGTAACAGAAATAAATACCCAATACCAAAAACGGTGGCAAGTTGAAACTTTTTATAAGTCTGTAAAATCTAATTTTTGTTATGCCAATTCCCCAACATACACGCTAAAAACACAAAATAACCATTTGTTCCTCTCTATGGTGGCTTTTGCCAAAATGGAAATGCTAAAAACAGTCCAAAATACCAATCATTTTGCTATGAAAAGAATGCTCAATGCAAATGCCTTGAAAGCAAGTTGGAAAGAATTAAAAAAACTTAAAGAAGAGTACAAAGCTCTTACAATTTCGCCCAAATATACACGTATGAAAAAATCTGCTGCGTAAGGTCAGTTAATAATATCTATGAAACTAATAACAATAAAAAAGTGGTGTAGTGACAATATTTCTGCTATTGCTTGGCAACGCATCACAACAAAAGCACTTCCTTTTTTTAGAGAGAAAGGTTTCACTTATAAAGATATTGAAAGCCCAGTAGATGATTTTGTCATTGATACAGACTTTGGAAATATTATTGCTGAAATAATACAACAATATTACAACATTACTATGCCATTTTCAGAGGATTTTACTAGCATAAATCAGCCAGAAAATCTCCAAAAAACAGATACAAGTAGTGCAGAACCTGCAGAAATTAAAGAACCCCTAAAAGTTGTTACGCCTACATTGTCTATGCTACAAATAGACATAGACGAACGCAATAAAAGCAAAACAGTTTCTGCAGAACTGGCTCAAATGACACAAAGTATTATGTATGCAAGTCAAATACAGAAAGCTCTCTTACCAAATGATGCTAAAATATTGCAACACGTGACAGAATATTTTTGTATTTATCAGCCAAAAGATGTGGTTTCTGGTGATTTTTATTGGTTTTTGAAAGACGAAAACAAACTTTTTTTTGCTGCTGTGGATTGTACTGGTCACGGTGTGCCAGGTGGTTTTATGAGTATGATGGCAAGCACACTTTTGAATAATATTGTGGGAGATAGTAAGGTACATAGCCCTGCCCTTATTCTTGAGTTGCTACACGAAGGTATCAAAAACGAACTTCATCAGGTAGAAACGGGCAATACAGATGGTATGGACGTATGCCTTATATGTATAGAACCCCAAGAAGAGGGATTTAAAGTTACTTTTTGTGGGGCAAAACGTCCTTTGATTATTTTCAAAGATAATGAAATGACCCAATTAAAAGGTACTAGAAGAAGTATTGGAGGCGTTCAAATGCCAAAACAAGCCGCTTTTCAAAACCAAATCATTATGCTCAAGAAAAATGATGCACTTTACCTTACAAGTGATGGTTTTGTAGATACGCCTAACGAAAAAAGAGATAAATTTGGACTTCCCCGCCTTCAAAAAATGATTTATAAATACGCCAATGCCTCTATGGAAAATCAAAAACGCTTTTTTACAGAAGCATTGGAGCTTTTCAGGCAAGATAGTGCGCAAAGAGATGATATTATGATGTTAGGAATTAGGCTATAAGTAATTATGAGTTATAAATTGTGAGTTATGAGTGAATACGAAATGATGAATTAGATAACAAAGATTTATAGCTCAAAAACACCATTTTCGTCAAATTAAATATTTTAAATTGACGTTTTTTGTTTATTTTTGAAGAAATAAAACTCTTTTAATTTTTTTAATATGAAAAAAATAATTTTCAATATCTCGTTTTTAGTTATTTTATTATTGATAACTGCCTACAAAAATCAGAAATTTTCTAATCCAGAAAAAAATAAACCACTCGCAAGCACATACGCAGGTGTGTATTTTTGTGAACAGACTAAAGAAGTTTTTGTAGTAGAAGGCAACGACAAAGCAGTCAAAAAAATCTATTATGCCAAAGGAAAAAGCAAATTTAAAGCCCAAAAAGTTACCTCACAGAAAAAAATAGCCAGTGATAATCCTTTAGGAGAAGACTATGAAGTAAGTTTTATGGGAATTGCAGGGGCAGACAAGTTAATTTTTGGTAACCAGCCAAGCGGAAAACGCTATTTAGAACAGAAATCAAAGAAAGGAAAAGAAAATACTGCATTTTACTGTATTAGTTCTGAAATAAATATTATGACATCATTTAGTGCTACCATTTCTCCAAATATTTTGATTTCAAGAGCTTTTGCAGGGCTATGATTAGCTACAAAAATCTTCTACATATCTATATAAATCTAACCATTTTGTTTTAATTTGTACATAAATGTTAAGTATTTTATCTTTTATTTGATTAATTTCTTATTATTTATTTGCATTTTAATAAATAATAGTGTTTATTTGTAGCCGGATAATAGCGAAAACCAAGCTATTAACTATTTAGTTCTTTGTTTTGATGTGGATTAAAGGTTATTAGTAAAATCCTTACTAATATAAAATCCAAAAGTCTTCTGGGTGAGTTATACCCTTTGAGCCTGTGGAGTGCCAAACCAACCAAAAGTTACGACTTAGGAGGCACTAAGAAGCAGGAAATAAACAGCAAATGTATACATTTGTGTAAGTTTTATATAACGGAAATATATAGTAGAAAATACATCAGATGAAGTAGAAATTTATACTCTAGAAATGCAATATGCTTTTGGTTTTAAGTACAAAGGCATAGATGCCACAGCTATTGTAGCAGATGACCTAAGCATAAAAATGACTGACCCAGCAGGAAAAATAACTTATTCTAATTTTGGAACTGCAAGTTTTTTGGTTGAGCCAAAAGGAAAAACAAGCTATACACTCACCAAAAAGTTGTGAGGTGTTTTCTGAGTAGTGAAATACATTTCACTACTCACTATTTCACTACACACTATTTCACTACTCACTAAAAAATAATTCAACTAGTCATCATACGTAACGACTTCTTTGGCAAGTTTCATATAATCTTGTGCGCCATTGGTTTCTGGGGCATAGCTAAATACACTTTTTCCATACGAGGGAGCTTCTACAAGCTTTACGTCCATACGAATAAGCGTATCAAACATATACAAAAAACTATACGTTTTTACAATATGTGCTAACACTTCTTGTGTGATACGCCTTTTGCGGTCATACATTAGTGGCAAAATACCCATAATTTCTAGTGTTGGATTAAGATTTTTCTTAATTCTTTCTACCGTTTCCAACATCAATTCTAAACCGTGAATACTCAAAACTTCCATTTGAAGTGGTATAATTATATATTTGGCAGCGGTGAGGGCATTGATAGTCATTACTGAAAGGGAAGGAGAACAATCCATCAGAATATAATCATATTGGGGAGCTTGCAAAAGCAGTTTTTTGATAATATATTCTCGTTGTGGGTAGCCTGCTAGTGAAACCTCCAAATCTGCAAGACTAATATCCGCAGGGATAATCTCTAAATTTTCACGTTGAATAATGGCATTATTAAGCGAAATATCCCCTAAAATCACATCTGAAATTGTCCATACATTGCTATTTGCACCAAGATAATAAGAAAGACTACCTTGCGGGTCTAAGTCTAGCAAAAGAACACGTTTGCCCATATCAGCAATTGCTCTGCCAAGATTTACTGCAGTAGTTGTTTTACCTGTTCCTCCTTTCTGATTGACAATAGCAATAATTTGCGTCATTGATGAGATTTTTGTTTGAAAATATAAAATTACACCGCATTTTTTGTAAATATACGAATTTTTAGAGAAGAACGTAAAATAAGTAAAATAACATAAAACAACAAAAAAAACCCTTTTAACTTTCATTAAAGGGTTTTTTATAGCTTTCGCTACTTTGTGGAAATGGAGAGAATTGCACTCTCGTCCAGATAAGGCGACCTAATGCCTTCTACATGCTTATTTTTGTTTAGGTTTTCGTACAAAATCAAGGCACAAATCACGCCTTAGAAAAAGTCTTATCTACTGGATTTCGCTTGTTATTTCGTAGCCTTATAACAAACTATCTCTGGGTTTTCGTTACCCTATACGCCTACACCGCAGAGCGGAGATGCAAGCAGGATACTCTTTGCGTTAGTCCTTGACTAAGCAGCGAGGGCGTAATTAGTTTCGCCTATTGTGTTTTGAAAGCAGATATTTAAGAGCCTACCCTCATGGCTCTGCATGCTTACACACTAACTCAACGCATACTGTCAAAACTGGTCATTCCCAATTTATAACATTACCAAAACGGTAGCGTTATACTACGCCTGCGCTAATTTTCACTATTGTAGTTTGCAAAGATAATACTATTTTTTTGAATTGCAATATTTTTTTTAGATTTTTTACTGCATTTGTATAAAAAACAATGCTAAAAGCACTGTTTTTCATAATTTGGGTAGATATTTCACAAGTTAAAGTTATACCATTTTCATTGTAGCAACAGTAATTTTTTCACGTCCTTGCTCAAAAGAATTAGTATTTATTTCTATAATTATTTTTGTGCCATCTTTTTTAGTTGCTTGTACTTGTTTTACACTGGTTTGTGGCGTGCGCATACGTGAGCTGGCGGCATCATCTTTATTTTGAAGCTCGTCTAAACCTTCCCCAAGAACTATTTTGATATTTTTGCCTACAATATCCTCCACAGAATAGCCAAGCAATTTTTCAATAGGTTTATTAACCAACTGAATGATACCACGACTATCATAAACAGCTATGGCGTGGCTTGTAGTGTCCAAAATAGTTTTTAGTTTCCCTATTTCTTTTCCTGCAAGTTGTAGATTTTTTTCTAGCTCTTCTTGCGCTGCAATCAGTTCTTCTGTGTTTTGGCGCAGTTGTTCCTCTTGCTCACGAATAGCTTCCGTTTTATTTTGAGATTCTTGCAAAAGTCTTCTTGTAGCATCATTAGCATTAGTTGTGGCAATAGAAGAGGCTACTACTTCTGCCAACATCTTAATAAAATCAATTTTATAAGTTGGTATTTCTTCAAAACTAGCAAGCTCCAACATACCAATTACTTCGTTATTAAATGGCAAAGGCACAATCAAAAGGCTACGAGGCGCAGCATCTCCAAGCCCAGAAGTGATATAAGTATAATTTTGTGGAATATTTTGCAAATAAACAACGCCCCCTTCCAAAAAAGCTTGCCCCAAAAGTCCCTCTCCTACTTTTATTGATTTTTCTATTGATTTTTTCTTATTGAAAGCGTAGGCAGCACGCAAATCTAAGGTTTGCTCTTTATTTTGTTTATTTAATAAAAATATCCCTCCTTGATTTATTTCTACATAACTGACAAGATTGCTAATTACTTCATTTGATAATCTATTGATATCATCACTATTTTGACGCAAAATTTCAGAGAATTTTGCAAGCCCTGCTGTAGCCCAAGTCCTTCTACTTTCCTGTTCATAAACAAGTTGCAAACTGTCTTTCATATTGGCAAGTGACTGTCCAAGTTCTCCTTCGTTATTAAAAACAGAAATATCAGACCCAAATTTTCCGCCTCCAACTTCTACCGCAAAATCTTTAATTTCACGCAAATTATAGCCCAATTCATTGAGAGAACGGATAAGTGTATTCAGCTCATCACCACTTTCTGGGATATTTTCTGGAATATTTCCTTTAGAAAAAACCTTCAAACTATCACGTAAAAGACGTACACGCCTAAGAATTTGAGAGATAAGAACAGACCCAATAAAGGCAGCAAGTGCCACAGAAAGCGCAAATTCTAAGAAAACAATCCAAGGGCGCAGTTTATTTAGATAAGCAAATTTTTCGTTGTACTGTTGTTCAATGTTTTGAATAGTGAAAGTTGCTTCATCTATACTTTTGCTAAGGTCAGTTACGATAGGGTTGATATTTGCCTGAACGTAGTTCTGTATGTATTCGTCTGCATTTTGCACATTTTGCAAAGAATTTCTTTTGCGGTACAAAGAAATAGCTTGCGCATATTCCCGCTTTAGTCCTGTAATTTGATTATCAATTTTGGCAAAAGTAACTGTAAGGTTGTTATTATTAACTTTGTTAATGTATTTATCCAGAGAATCACGGTTAGCACGCACTTCTTTTATCCAAATATCTTCATATTCTTTAAAATATTCTTCTGTATTTTTACTAAAAATAATTCCTTTTTCAAAAGCAACTTGCGCTTCATTGACCTTATCAAGCACCGTAATAGTATAAACCCGTGCTGGTTCTGTTACTTGGAGCAAATATTGGCGGTTGTCTATCATAAGCCCCCACTGATAGTTTGCGCCATTGATAAGTAAAAATGAAATAAGAGCCATTGAAATAAAACCGCCTGTCAGCCGTCCTTGAATGGTTTTTAAATCTATTCTAAAATAGTAAGAAAGAGATTTTTTATGTTTAGGTTGTTCTATATTTTCTGGTTGCATTTTTTGAGAAGGCTAATTTGAGCCGTAATATAGCAATATTTTTTTTAAAAGTATGTTTTTTTACCATATAGTAGGTTATTAGTATCTAATTTGGCACTTTTCGGATAAAAAGTGTAAATTAGGAGTAATTGTTTAGGTTTTCTTAACTACCTATTTGCTGCCGTACACTGTTTGTTATTAGTGGTCTGTACCGTAGTGGAACGGAGGTCAGTCCACTAATAACAAACAGTAAGTTCGTTTTAAAAAGGGTTATGGTCTGACCTTCATTGCATTACGGTACAGACCATAATCCT
>JANYGM010000291.1 GCA_025362415.1 bacterium | reverse complement strand
TGTACTTAATGGCGTGATGTACACAGAAAGGCTTGTGGTAATCAAGTAAATAGCCCCTAACCCCAAAGGGGAATAAAGGCAAGTACAAATACAAAAGGAAATACAATTTACTTGTATTTCCTTTTGTGTCTTAATCTAAGCTGTCTGTAAAACTCCCAATAAGTTTAATTGCTTGATTATTAAGCAAATATCTAATAAACCACAGATGCAGGAATATTTGGGTGTTCTGGGTTGGCAATGACAATCTGCTTGGCAGGGTGAATTAGAATATCCATATCCTCCATAGGAATAGCTCCAAGCAGACATTGATTACCCAAAACCATAGCTCCAGTAAAACTAACACGCCCTTTCCAATCCACTTTGATAGGACCAACGTAGGGCAACTTATGAACAGTACCATCTGCAAGCGTTACAGGACGTTTTTCAAACTCCTCTAATTTGAGTTGAATACATTGCGTTTCTGTAATGCACAAATGAAGTGCGCCAGTATCCACCAAACTAAGCACTTCTATTGCTTCTAGTTCAGGAAACCTAGGATTAGACAGTTTTATATGCGTTTTGATAATGCCCATTTTTTTTAATTATTTAATAAAGGTTACTTACACAACGTCTGCACTTCTTGTGCGCTAGGTATGCTCATATAAGAAAATTTACCTTTTACAACGCCATCTTTGAGTACCATAATACCAGGACTTGTGCGTATCATTGTTTTAAGCACTTTTCCGTCCATTCCGTAGGCAGGAAAAGCCAAACGGTATTCGTGGCGTACTGCTTCCATTTGTTGCGTGGAATTGGTCAAAAGCCACGTTTCTATATTCATTTTTTTTAGTTCGTCTGCTAACGTACCTACATTTTTAAGGCTTTGCAAATGTGATTTTTCTAGGTCAGGCACTAAAATAAGCAACCTATTTCCTTTAAAAAGTTTTTGTGTAAGACTGGTATCTGTGCCAGTAACCGCAAAATCAGTAACTTTTGCTTTGGCTTCTGGATTTAGAAGTTCTTTATCATACGACTTGTATTTATACGTCAAAGTATCATTAAATTTATCTTCCCACGCCTCACTTTGCTCATCTTTTTGTGTTTTGAGGTTAGTAAAAACATATTTTTCTTTGCTATATCTTAAAGGTGATGATGGTTTCATTTGTGCAGGAATGCTATTTCCAACCTTGTAGGGCAAAAAATCAACTGGTGGAAGGTAATAAATAGCATACAAAGCAAGCCCCAAACAAGCAATATTCGTAACAATATCTATTCTTGCGCCCCATTGTGAAGATAAATTTGGTATGATTTTTTTCTGTTGAATAAATAAAATTCCTATTAAAATAGTCAAAACAACATCTTTAAAGAAAGATTCTACTGGTTTTAGCTTGATAGCATCACCAAAACAACCGCAATCTGTTACTTTATTGTAGTGCCACGAGTAAAAAGTAAGGAAAGTAAAAAACAAAATCATCAAAAACAACATCCAAATAGTAAAGCGTGTGCGGTAGCCTGTAAGCAGATTAACGCCTAAAATGACCTCCAAAGCACACATCAAAACAGAAAAAATAATGGCGTAATCACGCAAACCATACATAAATTTGCTTAGTGTAGTTTCTTTGATTTGGTCGTTTGGAATGAGTTGTGCTTGTCCGTTGATGAGAATTTGCGCAGGTTTGTCTTTGAGGTCGTCTGCAAAAACCTCAAAATATTCTTCTAGTTTGATTTTTGTACCTACTGGGTCGTTAAGTTTGATAAGTCCAGAAAAAATAAACAACGAGCCAATAAGGAAAATAATAATTTTATTGATAATTTTCATAGAAATGTAGTTTTTAGAAAAAGTCTGTAAATTCAAAGGGAGTTTCAATACAATTAAATAATTTATTTTTTGTATTTCTTCCCAAAATACCAAAGACAGGATTTTATTGTTTTATATGATATTTCCCACAAATATATCTCTTTTTCCTAAATATTTCTCTTAAATTTGCATAAAATAAAATCCGTTCTCCAAACTACAATGACCAACAACCAAATTATAGCACTTTTAGATACTTACGCAGACCTTTTGGAGCTACACAACGAAAATGAATTCAAAATTCGTAGCTACAGAGCGGGCGTTTTTCATTTGGAGAAAATCACTCAAAATATAAGCCAACTTTCTCTAAACGAACTAAAAGCAATTCCAAGTGTAGGAAAAAGTATTGCTGAAAAACTAAACGAAATCAACCAAAATAGCACCCAAAACACGCTAGGTTCTTTTCTTGACTTAGATAATATCCTCAAAATCACGCCAATAGGACTTTTAGATATACTCAAAATAAAAGGAATTGGTACGAAAAAAGTACGTGTTTTGTGGAAAGAACTTGATATCACGACAGTAGAAGCACTTTTTGAGGCTTGCGAAAACGACAAAGTAGCAGAAGTCAAAGGTTTTGGAGAAAAAACACAAGAAACAATTAAAAATGGACTACTTTTTATGGCGTTTAGCTCTGAAAAAAGTCTATACAATGATGCTGAAAAATATGCTTTGCAACTTGAAAAACACATCAGAGATAGTAATTTCTTTGATATGCACAGCTTTGCAGGGCAAATAAGGCGCAAAACAGAGATTGTTGATACAGTTGTAATGCTTGTGTGTCCGCCCACGCCTACGGATATGCACAACGTACTTGCAGAATGTGATTTTATTGAGAAAAACAACCAAAAATCTGGTGTATTTGTGTGGAGAGGAGCTTTTAAGGAAAATAATCAGCTCAAAATTGAGGTTTATTTTGCTAATCAAGCAGATTTTTATAGTAGGTTATTTTTACTTACAGGCACAAATGAACATCTTTCTCATACAACAGAAAATGGAAAAACATTGCTCCAAATAGCTTTAAACCAAACTTTTGTAGTAGAAGAAGATATTTTTATAAAAGCTAATTTACCTTATATTGCTCCAGAACTGCGTGAAGGACTTTTTGAATTTGAACTTGCCAAAAAGCCAAATATGCCTGTTCTTATCACAGAAAAAGACCTCAAAGGTAGCCTACACAACCATTCTACGTATAGTGACGGCAAAAATACCCTGAAAGAAATGGCTGATTATTGTCAAAGTTTAGGATATGAGTATTTAGGTATTACAGACCACTCAAAAGCTGCTTTTTATGCCAACGGATTATCAGAAAAGCGTGTGCAAGAACAACACACAGAAATAGACCTTTTGAATGCTCAAAATCCTCATTTTCATATTTTTAAGGGAATTGAGGCGGATATTTTGAATGATGGGAAACTTGATTATGATACAGAAACGCTAAAAACCTTTGATTTTGTGGTTGCCTCTATCCATTCTAATCTCAAAATGAGCAAAGAAAAAGCAACAGAACGCCTAATAAAAGCTATTGAAAGCCCTTTTACCACTATTTTGGGACACCCAACTGGTCGTTTATTGTTGCGTAGAGAAGGCTATCCTATTGATTTTCATAAAGTTATAGATGCTTGTGCGGCAAATAAAGTAGCTATTGAAATCAATGCGCATCCTTTGCGCTTAGATTTAGATTGGCGTTATGTGCATTATGCACTTGAAAAGGACGTTTTTATTGCTATAAACCCTGATGCTCACGACATTTTGGGCTTTCATAAAACGCAGTTTGGTGTGCATATTGCCAGAAAAGGCGGACTTTACAAGGAAAAATGCCTAAATGCACTTTCAAAAGAAGAAATCAAAGCATTTTTTCAACAAAAGAAATAAAAGAATTAGGAATTGTGAATTAGGAATTGTGAATTAGGAATTGTGAATTAAGAATGAATACAAGATTTTGATAATCAAATGATTGGACACCTTTTTTATCAAATCATTACATAAACTAATTATAACAAACTGATTATTAACACTTTATATTCATTCACAATTCACAATTTCTAATTCCTAATTCTTATAAGCCACTCTGAATAACATCA
>JANYGM010000289.1 GCA_025362415.1 bacterium | reverse complement strand
GTGGCAAATTTTGTAGGCTCAACCAATGAAGATACTTTTTTGACTGACGCAACAGGGTCAGTACGTTGGCTATGCTTTGAGATAGACAGCATTGATTTTGCGTATAGTAGCGTGAACATTGATTTGGTTTATTCCCAAGCGTATGCACTTTATAAAGAAGGCTTTGAGTACAAGCTCACAAAGGAGGAAATATCCGAAAATGAGAACTCAAACGCATCTTACCAAAAAACAACCGTTGAAATGGAATTGATACAGGAATGGTATGAGGAAGATACAGAATGTAACAAGACTAATTTTAGGACTTCTACGGATATTCTCACAGAATTAACGCCACTTGCCCCAATGAGGCTAAATCCCAATAATATAGGAAAAGCACTAAAACAAATGAAAATTGAAAGAAAAACAGTAAGGATAGGAAAAAATCCTATAAAGGGATATTACTTACATAGACTATAAAAGTGTTTCTTTGTAGTAACTATAATATGATTACTACATTACTATTTTTATATATTTTACTTGTTATTAGCTTTACAGTACACTTTTTTTGTAGTAAGGTTTGATAAAATAACCTTACTACTATCTTACTACATTACTACTATTTTGCAGAAAATAGTAAGGTTAGGCAAAATGTAGTAAGCATTTGTAAAAATACCTTACTACTATAAAAGTGCTTCTATTCTCTCAATATGCAGAAAAAAGACCAAAGTAGTAAGGTAGTAACAGTAGTAAGGTACTTTCAAAACCTCACACGAAAAAACACAAAAACATTAGAAAGTTTGCAGAAAATCAAAAAACATTACAAGCACAAAAAGAACTATAATAGTCTTGTTAAAAAGTAGCAAAAAGTAAAAGCATTTTACACACTACCAAAAAACCTTATTAGAACACTCTATACAAAATAATCATTTTGTATGCACACTACCATAAAAGAAAAAAACCGCTTTAAAACGTATTTTAAAGCGGTTTTTTTTGGGCAAAGTGATCCCGACAGTTTGAAAATCAAAATTAAAAACCTACTCAAAAATACTTTAAAAGTTGTTTTTATTTTTTGTCTGCATCTTTTTACATTCCTATTTTTTACGACAAAAACATAAAAACCTATTCTATTGCCTGCAAATAGTGTTTTTTCTTATACACTACCAACGAAAAAAACACTACTTTTTTACGTACTTTTGTGAGCTTCTTTTATACCTTAATACTTTCTTTGCAGGCACTACAATACTATTATAAAAACCTCAAAAAAACCCCCTATATAAGTCCTAAATAAGTGCTATATAAGTGCTATGTAAGTGCTACATAACTTCTAACATTAAAAAATACGTTGTTTTTTGCTTAAATACGTGCAAATAGTACGTATTTATAAGGTTTTTAAGTAACTTTTTACTAATAAAATGCTAATATACTACTAACTTTTATGCAATTCTTATCCAATTCTTATCCAATTCAATATTTGTAAATCATTGATTATCAAGTTATTTTATTTTTTGTTCTATTTATCAATATCAATAATTTACCAATTATCTACCAATGCAGGTAAAAAGTATAAAAAATAAAGATTTTGCACCAATTTTTTACAAAATCAATTAAAAAATATATAATCTACCTACTTCAATATATATACTTTGCTAAAAAACTATATATCTTACTTACTCTAATATATATTTTTGATACTATGCTAGATATTTAAGTATATATACTTTCTGTTATGCTTAATATTGCAGTATATACGTTTTACAAAATCTTACAAAACAAAACACTTTTTAAGTTTTTAGAACTAAATAATTTTTTTGTGAGATTTTGAAAATAAATAGATTATTTTAGTGACAAAGTTGTATGTAACTAAACAGAGCCTTAATTTTGTCAAAAGAAAAAATATGAAATATGCACCAAGTATAAACCACGTAAATAAAACTAATTGTATTGTTTGTGGTACAGAAATTCTAAACTGCAATAAAAATAAAATTTATTGTTCGGATAAATGCAGGCAACAGGGCAAACGGGCAAACGACTGCAAAGATTTTGAGAAATACGTAATTGCAAAACCTCAAACAGAAATCAATATAAATAATATTTCAAATATTAAAAATGGTTTAGATGCTATACAAAAGCACTTTTTAGATTTACAAAACTTTGAATATCATTTGTACCAAATTGAAAAATATAAAAAATGGTATGATTTAGTAGATGCAAATACTTTGAATGATACAGAAAGAACAGAAATTGCATCATACGAAAAAGATATAAAAGCAATAGATAACGTAATATTCCAACAAAAAACCACAATAACAGAGCTATTTGAGGTTTTTACAAATGAAATAAACGAAACATTAGCAATAATGAAAAACAGCCTTAAAAGCTAATATAAAACGTATTTAAAAATATTTATATATAAACCTCAAAAAATGAAAAATAAAACTACTTTTAGCCGTATTCAATTTATGGTAAAATGTAAAGGTTTTCAACAAATTTTCGTAAACGAAGATTTGGCTCGTGAAAAGTACGAACAACGCAAAACAGCATTAGAAACAAAAGAACAGCCTTTTAAAATTGAACTTTTGCAAATTGAAGAGGACGGCAAAACTTCTATTTTAGAAGTAACTAAAATGTCCGCTAGTGCTTTTTACGAAGATTAGCAACTAAAACACAAACATTAAACTAAAAAGCACAATACAATGAAATTAGAACAAACAGCCATAAAAAAACTAACAATAAGAATATTGACTACTCAAATGTATCAAATTGATGAAATTGTAGCTAAACGCAAATTGTTAGGTTTGTCTAAACACTCAAAACGGTGCGTAGTAGATGAAATTATTACAAACGGACTTAAAAGCATCAAAAAATAAACTTTTTAAACAACTACCAAAGTGAGCAAAACAACAGAAAAAAAAGAAATTGCAGGCACTAGAAACCTAGACCACGCAATAAAGTCAATTCAAGACGACCGTACAGAGTGGACTTTAAAGGAGGTTATGGCACAATTAAACACTATCATAGAAAAAAATTATGAAAGTGAAGAAGACGACAAAAGAATAGATACAGACGCTATTTATTTGGCACTTGCAGTGTTACAAGTCCTAGATGATGATGGAGAAGTAACAACAAGTGAAGACTTAGAAATAAACGGTTTAACGCTACTTTTAGAAGAGTAATTACAATAAACAGCCCAAAAAAACCTACTGTTTTGCAGTAGGTTTTTTTTGTGCTTTATTCGTTTAGAACACTAAGAAAGTCGTTTAATGCTTTTTTTATTTCTGTTTCTGTTTCTTTTTTTGTGCAATTTTCTAACAGAAAAAAACCGTTTATCATATTTTGTATAATTTCTTTATATAAGTGCTTTTTTGTTTGTCTTATCTCACTTTCTAAACTTATCATTTTGTTTAATTGTGTATTATCTTTTATTAGACTTTCATTTTCCTTACGCAAGTCTTCTAATTCCTTTGTATTTGTTGTTTGGATAATTTCATTTTCTCCAAATAGAAATTCCTTTACAGAAACTCCCAAAGCATTAGAAATACTTTCTATTTGTTCGTAAGTAAGTTTTGAGCCTTTTTTTTCCACACGAAAGTAGTTAGACAAATCAATGTTTAATGCTTGTGCTACTTCTGTTTTAGAGATTTTTTTACTTTCTCTAATCTCTATTATTCGTTTTGTTAAGTCCATTATTAAGTTTAATAAAAAATATTTACAAAATAAGTAATAATTTATTTGGTTTCTATTATTTAAGTTGTTAATATTGCATATCAATATTAACAATATTTAGTTTATCATATTGATAAGCTAAATTATCAATAAAGAAATAAACTTAATAAATGTATGAAAGATAAAGAAAGATATTTAAAAACACTTACATCTTTGCGTAGCGACTTAAAAGATAAGATGCAAATCATTGCGCACCGCCGTAATGAAATGAAAGAACCAAACGACACACTAAAAGCCGTTTTAAACGAACTAATCAATGAAGGACTAAAAACCATAACCAAGTAAGCAAATGAAAGAAAAACGCAATTTTGAGCGTATTTTAACACAAATACGACCTATCTACAAATCTAAGCTAGAAAATGTAGCACTAAGTAGGAAACAAACCAAACAAGCATCTAACACACTTATTGATGTTTTAGATGAAGTTTTAGAATTAGGACTTTACATATTAGAAAGTCCTAAAAGTTTAGAAACAGTAAGAATCGTCTTACAAGCACGCAAAGAGAAAGAACAACAACTAAAACAAGTTTTAACCACAAACCAACCAACACAATGAAAAGAATAACACTAAACGAATTTTTGCAGGGCGTAGCGTTCACACACAAATTCTATGAACAACAGTACAAATATGGCAAAAGCAATGAATACGGTACGTATTTGGTAAAACAAGGCGGTTTAATGGAAACCGTAGATATTCACACAATTACAGAAACAAGCTTTACTGTAAATGAATTGGTTTTTGACACTTTGATAGATGTAGTAGTGCTTAAAAGTCCCTCAAAACGTGAGTAAGTCATATGCGCTACGTCTGTACTAATGATACTATGCAAAAAATCTCCAAAATCTTTGCAGAATTTAGCATCAATATCAGAAATTAGTATTTCTGTTTTATTGATGCTTTTT
>JANYGM010000267.1 GCA_025362415.1 bacterium | reverse complement strand
GTTTCTCCTGCTGATTTTGGCTATGTTTCTAATACAACACTTGCCACAACAACTTTTTATATGAGTATTACCGCAAGTGGTTGTGAGAGTACTAAAACGCTTTTTACTATTACAGTACAAAACTCTATCAACTTACAACAGGCTTTTTTGAGCAATGGAAGCACTATTATGCTTGCTATTCCTACAAATCCGCCTTTTACAAATATTGCTACAAATACGGCTATTTATCTTAAATTCTCTGAATATGTGTTTAATAGTCCAAGTGGAACAACTATTTTGAATGGTACAAATGTTACAAGTGCTTTTACTATTGTTGCGCCTGTGATGATACCTGCCCTTGTTTTTACGGCTACTATTGATGCTACTGCTACTGGACAATGGATTACTATTACCGCTAATCAGCCACTTGCAGCAAATAGTACCTATCAATTTACATTAAAAAAAGATTTATTTCAAAATGCAAGTTTAGTCAAAAACCTTGACCAAACTATTAGTTTTGAAACTGCTACACCTGTGGCTATTACTGCGCCTACACTTACATTGTGTAGGAATAATACACCACAAATTTTGGGTGATATTGTGATAAATGAGGGCAGTTCTGCGAGTTTTGGGCAAGGAAATAACCAAACTTTTGAAATGAACGCACCCACAGGATTTAATTTTGTGGCAGGAACAGGCACTATTTTAGCAACTGGATTGGATATTTCAAATGCCAATTTGTTTGTTTCTGCTACCAAAATAACATTATTGTATGATATTGGGACTTCTTTTTCTGGTTTAGATAATATTATTCTAAGAAATATACAAGTTGTTTATATATCAGGTACAACATCTCAAAACCTACTACGCACAGGCGGAACTGCCGTACAAGCAGATAATAAAGCAATTCAAAATAATATTCACGCTACATTTAGTAGTACGCCTATCCCTATTGCGAGTGCAAGTATTATCACAGCAAACAATGCGTGTAGCGGTTTTGTGCCAACTACGCAAGTTTTTGGGAATATCACGCTTTCAGCAGGAGAAATATTGAGTTTTTATGATGCTGTTACAAATACTGTTATTGGTACACAAAACACAACAGGAACGCTTGAAACAAATCTTTTGGGTTATACAATAGCAAATAATACTATTATTGGTACAAAACCATTTTATATGATTTTGACTTCTGCAAGTGGTTGTGATAGTCCTAAAACGTTTTTTAATTTTACTATCAATGCTAATCCTGTGGTAAATGTTACAGGTGGTGCTTCTAGTATTTGCGTATTAAACCAAACGACTTTTAGTATATCTGGCACAATAGGCTCAACTTATGTATTAGAAATCAGCTTTAATAGTGGTGCTTTTTCTCCTGCTACTGCCTACGGAACAACTTCAGTATCAGGGAATATCACTTATTTTACTACATTTACATCACTTGTTGCTGGTAATTATCAGTTGCGTGCTACTGCTACGCTTGCTACGTCTTGTACCAATAACGCTACAGCAAGTTTTGTCATCAACAACAAACCTTTGGTTAGTTTTATATGGAGTAATCCTCTTTCATATCTAAGTAATTCTTCTGCTATTGATTTGACTGATGGAAGCGTTTTTGGTGGTGCGGTGAATGGTGTGGTGAATACTTCTATTTATGGTACATATTCTGGGAATTATGTGGTAGGAACACAGTTTTTCCCTGCAAATGCCATTCCAAATGCGTCACATATAGTTACGTATACTTATACAGACCCTGCGACTGGTTGCACCGCAAGTGTTTCTATTACGTTTAGCGTAACTACCCCTATTGTTAGTGTCGTTAATAATTTAAGCCCATCTTATTGTTTGAGTGGTGCGGCTTCATCTATTTTGATACCTGATGCTAGTATTACAACAGGTGCAACAGCACTTCCACCAAGCACTGTTGTAAATCCTCCAACGCCAGGTGGTAAATTCTTTTGGTTTAAGAATACGCTTCCTTTTCCTTTGAATGCAGGTATAAAATGGAGTGGCACAAACTACACTTTTGATCCCGCTTTGCTGATACCACTTATTCCTCCAGGAAACGCTTTTATTGATATTACTGTTAGAATGACTACACAGGTAGGTTTTAGCACTACTGATTTTGATGTTAGTGTTACCATATACAGAAATCCTGTTTTGGAGATGAACCTTATTTCTAATGAACTTTTTTGCAGAAGTAGTTCCACAAATAGACTAATGATACCTACTATATTCAGTTTGCCTAATGCTTCCATTACAATAAAATACAAGCTACAATCACAACCTATAAGTTCTTACGTTACTTTGCCCGCAAGTATCATTACTCCTTCAGCTTTGGCTGCTGGGGATTATGACTTGCAGATTGCTTATTCTTTGCCTAATGCGCCATTTTGCTATAATGACCTTGTAAGACAATTTAGAGTGAGAAATAACCCAACACCCACAATGTCAGTACAAAATAGTGTAGGCACTACTCTAGCTAATAATGGCACTGTTTGTGCAGGTACTACCGTTTTCAAACTTATTACTCCTGTTGCTTACTTAGGAGGGACTTATGAGATTATTAAAAATTCAGCTCCAACCGTACCCATTACTATCAATGCAAGTGCTACAAGTATTGACTTTGCTTTTCCGCCTATTGCTGATTTTTACACTATCAAATTTACTTATACTGATAATTATACAAGCCCTTCTAGTTCTTGTAGTACTTCTACTGCGGATTTTATAGTAAATGTAGTAACAGACCCACTCCCTACTTTTGCTTTTGCCTCAGGAGCAACAGGTCTTAGTATTTGTGAGAATATAAATACTTTTACTTTATTTCCTGCACTTGCTCTTTATCCTGGTGTGGGCTATTATAATATCAAAAAACAGTTTTCTGGATTGCCTGGCGTGAATATTTCTAGTAATAATATCAATATTGCAACAGATTTTTCTGCACTTAGTGGCACAGGACCTGGTGATTATCTTATTACTTATTATTTCACTTATACAGCGGCTAATGGTAGCTGTTCTGGCGTGAGTGCGCCTTTGATACTTAGAATAAATCCGTTACCTATTTTGACTTTTAGTTTATCAACAACAGAAATCTGCAATTATCCACTCAAATCAGTCATTAACCTTACACCTATTTGGATAAATAATGGTGGAAATGGTATTGTGCCTTCCAAAAGTGTTTTTACCATTTATAATAGTGTTGGTGTATTAGTAGAAACACTTGCAGCAGGCGTAAATGTGATAAATCCTAATAATGCAGTTGTTTATACATCAACAGTAATCAATCCTCTCATTATTAACGTATTTCAAGTAGAATATGCTTATGAAGATGCCAATACTTGTAAGAGTGTTTCAGCTAGACAAAATTTCCAAATTAATCCTTTACCTGCCTTTAATTTTAGTTTTATTGGGGCGAGTGATTTTTGTGTGGGAGATATTGTTTCTACGGCTAATTTTAACATCACGCCACTCGTGACGACAGGCGGTTTTCTGCCTTTGAGTGGTCGTATAAGAATAACAAACGTTGCCTCACCTGTTACTGTGCCAATAACGCCATCTTCTGCTCCTTTAAATATTTTGTTGCCTGCTGGTGTTACCTCTTTTTTACCTTCTGTACAAATAGGAAATGCGGCTGGTGAGTACATTATTCAATACGAATACACAGATACAAAATCTTGTAATATAGTGGTGGTTTGTGCTACACGCTTAAAAATGAGGTCTAAACCTAGTATTTTGTTTAAATTTACGACTTTGCCAAATCCTGTTGCTTTGCTTGTAAATAATTATGATGTTTGCGCCAACGTAACCGAAATTACGCTTGTGCCTACGCTTGTTAATGCAGGTACGTATGGGATAGAAAACTCACTTGTACCTGCAAATGGTAATTATACATTTACCAAAGGGGCTTTTACGTATGTACACAATGGCGCAAACGTATTCAATCCTAATGCACAGTTGTTTTTAGCGGCTGGTGGTGGTGTGGGTACATATACAGTTGTTTATACTTATACTTCTAATCAAGGTTGTACGACACAAACTACTGATATACAACTATTTACTGTTAATGGCATTCCCACACCTACATTTACGTTTGGTACA
>JANYGM010000093.1 GCA_025362415.1 bacterium | reverse complement strand
TAAGCAAAAAATAAAGCCTAGTGTGGGTAGAAGTGCCAAAGATAAGAATACGGAAGTAATTACTATAAAACCCACAAAAGAAATGATTTTTGACGGTTTGCGTGATTTGGACGTGAGCGTAATAGGTGATGAAAGTTTTTTAACTTTGTTTGAGCAAGAAAGGCAAAATGCAATTAAAAGGATAAAATATTTTTTAAATAAAACACAGCCGTTATTATTTTTTGATGCCACAGCAATAGGACAACCGCCGCCTAATAGTTTGCTTATTTTGCCGTTTACGCCTCCACCTGCCCTCAATTTGGAGAATGGCGTAGGGATTACGCTATTGTTTGAGAAAGTGCGCCCTGATTTTATGGTAAAGCCTAAACGTATGCTTGCGCCTGTGCCTACTATTATGCCTACACTTGCGCCTGTGCCTGCACCTGTGCAAGTAGAACAAATTAAAATAAATGCTTTTGATGAAAATACAACAGAAATAGCCCCCAAAAGCAATATTATTGCTATTGCGGTGCTAATGGTTGTGTTGCTCGTGGGAATTGTGATTGTGGGAGAAAGTTAATGAATTAGGAATTAGGAATTAGGAATTAGGAATTAGGAATTGTGAATTAGGAATTGTGAATGAATATAAAATGTTAATAATCAATTAGTTATATTTTAAATAAATAAAAAAATGGAAAAAGAAACACAAGAAATTATTTATTTTACGCCTGATGGCTCGCTTGATAAGTCGTTTAGGGTCAGAATTGTGGTAGAAATTATAATGCTCGCAATAGTGGTTTTTATCATTATGCGCTATAAACCTACTTTTTGGACAAGTGTAGGTATTGTGGTGGCAAGTTCGCTTACTTCCTGGCTACTTGCGGAGCTTATCTCTCCAATGAAAAAAACAAAGAAAATAGAAATTGAGGTCTAAACCAAAACTTTACGCCGTTGCTTGTGTCTTCACAAGCAACATATTAGGGTGTTGTTTGTGAAGACACAAACAACGGCAGAAAACTCCCCTTAAATCAATGATTTAAGGGGAGTTTGTTATGCTACACGTCCATATTTTTGTTCTACAGTTTTATGGAGTTTCGTAACGTGTTTGGCGACTCTTTCTAGGTAATCTCTTTGGAGTGTGCCTGAATTGAGCTTTGCAGTAAGCATATTTTCTGCTTCTGCGTGTCCGTCTAAGATTTTCTGTAAAAATCCTATGTTAGTTCTGATGACTTCACAAATGGTTTTCAGATGACCGCAAATGGCGGTTACTTCTTCTTTGCTCACCTGCTGTGCGCCTTGCGCCTGTGTAGCTTTGGTTTGATTTTTCATTTTACTTGGAGTGTTTGCATTTTGCACAAAGAAAAACGGCTTTGTACTACCCGTTTGCAAACACTCAATCTCTTGGGGTTAAATACGCCATTACAACGTAAATACGGGGTTACAAAGCCGTTTTACCTATATATCAAAGCACTAGAATAGTACCAAATAAATAGTAAAATGGAATAATAAGGCATAAAAATAGCCCGTACAGCGTTTTGTAGGGCTCACGCCCAAAAGAATATAAATGTTTGCACTCCAAAGGTACGGTTATTTTTGATAAAACCAAAAAAAAAGAAAAAATAAATCAAAACGCCCTTAAATGAGTGATTTAAGGGCGTTTGTAAAATATAGCTAGATTTTTTTGAGCATACAAATTTTCTAATTTCCATTATAAATGATAGTGTGCTTTGTTTTTGTTAATGCTTGCCAGTTATTAGATTGAACTGTTTCTTGTGTGAAATAAGAAAAGACAAAACCTTTACCTTTATTTACTTCCTCATTGTTAGCATTGGCAATGAGGAAGTTTTTTTTTGGGTCAATTAGCAAACAACTCGTGCAAGCACCACCCTCTGGGTCAGGTGGTGGTGTGTAGTTGATTGTGTAAAAAACTTCCGCAGGCATATAGTCTAGGACTTCAACGGTCTGACCTGGAATAGCATAAAAGTATCCTTTGGTAACCCAACCTTCAAAATCACTACCTTTTAAATAAAAGCCTATTGCCACATTCACATTCACACTACTGCTATTTTTAAAGTATATTTGCGCATTAGCCAAATTCCCCAAAAACAGCGTAAAGAAAGAGAAAAGAACGTAAAATTTAATTTTTTTCATACTGATATTGATTTTTTTGTGAGATAATTGATTTATAAAAATCAAACATACAAAGGTTGTACCGTAATTCCAAAAATAATGTTATTTTTTCTTAGCTACAACGACA
>JANYGM010000168.1 GCA_025362415.1 bacterium | reverse complement strand
AAGTTTGCAAAAGCACTTTTACAGAAACCTATTTTGGTTCTGCAAGGTGAAAAAGATTATCAAGTTTTGATGAAAGATTTTGAATTATTGAAAATTCTATTTCAAAAGCACAAAAAAGCCAGTTTTATTTCTTATCCTTTGCTAAATCATTCGTTTATGGAGAGTAAAGGCACAAAAGGTGTACCAGCAGATTATATGGTTGCAGGCAAATTTTCTGAAAAAGCAATCAAAGATATGACTGATTTTATTTTCAAAAATAAGAAGTAGAAGTATTTTTGATAAAATTTTCGTGGTTTGTGGGGGACACAAACCACGAATTTATAAAAATATTTTGATGTATTTACACTCTATTTCAACTTATTCCAAAACAATTTTCTTCGTAAAAGTACCTTGTTTATTGGTGAGTTTGACAAAATAAATGCCTCTTTGCCAGTTTTTTACGAAAATTTCTGTGTCAGCGTTGCGTATCATTATGTTGCCTACAACATCTAAAATATCTATGTTAAAGGTCTGATTTTTCTCAAACTTGATAAATATTTTATCTTGTGCAGGATTAGGATAAACACTAATTTGAGTATCCAAATTGGTTACAACAACGGTGTTGTCAATAGGCTTTTTAGCTAAAATTTCAATAGGAACTTCTATTTTAGGTTCTGGACGAGATTTTAATTGAAGACTGAAAGCGTGAAAACGGTGGGTTTCTTCCCCTAAACTAAGCCCTTCCAACATATCAACTACTTGTACGTGTTTTGGAAGGCGTGGAAAATACACCTCACAAGTGAATACGTCACCTAATTGTGCCTCATAAGAAGGGGTATTCTCGTTTATTAAAGAGGATTTTAGCAAAATACCATTTTTACGAATGTTTTTGATTTCAGTAAGAGCAAAAATTTCTTTTGGATTTGCTTTATTTTGAAGCACCCAATGCTCTTGTTTGCTTGGAACACCCAGGTAATAAACACTACTGTAACCATTTTCTGATGTGTAGGAATGATAAACAATAGTAGCTGTTTCTGTGTAAACCACTTGTGTAATTATACGTTGTTTTTTGTAGTTATCAGACAAGGTGTAGCGAGGAGTCTTATCTGAAAAATCAGAAGAAACAACTGCTGAAACAGTTTTAGCAACATCTTTTTGTGCGTAAACATGTGTAGAAAAACACGAGACGAACGACATTACAAGAATAGAAAAAATAGAAGAAGTTTTCATAGAATTTGAGGTTTTATTTTTAGTTTATTTTTCATTTCTTATATCAAAATTTGTGCCAATATTACATTTATAGTGCCAAAACTTAATTTTAATCCTACTCCAAAAGTGCCATAATATCTTCTTTGCTAAGGCTTTTCATAAAACTTTCTTCTACGTTTATCAAATCATTAGCAAGTTTTTTCTTGTTGTGTTGAAGTGCCAAAATTTTCTCTTCAACAGTATTTTTAGAGATAAATTTATAGGTAAAAACTACATTTTTTTGTCCTATGCGGTGCGCCCTATCTATTGCTTGTGCTTCTGCAGCAGGATTCCACCAAGGGTCAAGCAAAAATACGTATTCTGCTGCCGTAAGGTTTAAGCCCACGCCTCCAGCCTTCAAAGAAATCAAAAAAACCTTTATATTTTCGTCTTTCTGAAAAATATCTACTTGTGTTTGTCTGTCTTTGGTACTGCCATCTAGGTACGTGTAAGGCACTTTTTGAGTATCTAAATACTCTCTCACAAGGCTAAGATGTTTGACAAATTGGCTAAAAATAAGCATTTTTTTGCCGTTTTCCAACAAAACAGCTATTTTTTCTATTATTTGTTCCATTTTGCCAGAATTACCTACATATTCATTGTCTATCATTTTTGGGTGATTAGCTATTTGGCGAAGTTGGGTAAGCCCTTGAAGTAGCAAAATCTGTGATTTGCTCACGCCATTTAGTTCTATTTCTTCCAAAATCTGATTTCTGTAATGTGATTTTGTACGCTCATAAAGTTCATTTTGTTCTTTGCTCATTTTGCAATAAAGCACGCTTTCTACTTTATCAGGCAACTCTTTTGCTACTTGTTTTTTATCTCTGCGCAAAATAAACGGCTTTATTGTGGCGTAAAGTTTTTTTAATTTTAATAAATTTTCTTGTTTTTCAATAGGATTTAAAAACTCTTTTCTGAAAAAAGTTTGTGTACCTAAAAGTCCTCTATTGATAAAATTCATTTGCGACCATAAGTCCATTGTTGTATTCTCAATAGGTGTTCCTGTAAGAATTAGGCGTTTTTTGGAGCGCAAAAGTAGTACTGCTTTTGATGTATTGGCACTAGGATTTTTGATAGCTTGCGACTCATCTAAAATAATATAATTAAACAAAATCTTTTCCAAATAGGGCGTATCTATGCGTATGATGCCATAAGTTGTAATAATCACATCAAAATGACTAAAAGCAGCTATTTTTTTCTCACGCTTTGCGCCTGTATATACAAGTACACGCAAGCTAGGAGCAAATTTTGCAATTTCTATCACCCAATTATGCACAAGCGAGGTAGGCAAAATAATAAGTGAAGGATTAGTAACCACCCCCAGCCCCTCCTTAGGAAGGTGGGGAGCTTGTCTTACCTCCAGTTTCTCCTCAAAAAGGAGGGGAGCTTGTTCCCCTACTTTTAAGGAGGGGCTAGCAGTTGCTAGTGGGGTGGTTTGATTGCTATTTTGTTCTCTTTCAGAGAGTAAAAGCGCAATAGTTTGAATGGTTTTCCCTAGTCCCATATCATCAGCAAGGCAACCACCAAGCCCAAAATCACCCAAAAAACGCATCCAATTATAGCCTGCTTTTTGATATGGGCGAAGTTCTCCCACAAATCCAATGGGCAAAAGATAATCTTCTATTTGCTCAAAATCACGCAATTTATCCAACTTTTTTGAAAAATCAACTTCTGCTAATTGTGCGTCTTTTAGTTCTTGTACGAGGTTAAAATGATGTTTTTGTAGTTGAAAATGATTATTTTCTGTGTTTTCATCATCTAGAAAATGTTGTGTATTATGGAATAAATCAACATATTTATCTAGCCACATTTGGGGAATAATAGCAATTTCTCCGTTAGGCAAAGTAAAACTTGTTTTTCCTGCAAAAATATATTTGCGAAGTTTTAAAAAAGGTACTTCAAACGCTCCAAACATAATTTTAGCATTGATATCAAACCAATCTTTCACTTCTTTTATAACAATATTGATGCTTGACGTACCCAAAAAATACTGTTTACTATCTGTTTTGTTTTGTTGAATAGTAATTTTAAGCCTTTGTAGTGTTTCAGCGTGGTTATTTGCCCAATCAAGAAAAATATTTTTATTCGTATGTGGATAAATATTATTTTCTTTCAAAAAATCTAAAATACTTTTTTCATAAGCAGTATCTTTTTTGATGCGGTGAAAGATAAAAGAATTTTCTATTTTTTCTACACTAACGCTTGCTTTGGCATCTTTTAATGTATTTTCATCAGCTAAAAAACTAAAATCTCCATATTTAAAATTGATTTCTAAGGATAAATTATTGTCTGAAACCACCCCCAACCCCTCCTTTTGAAGGAGGGGAGTTTGTCCCCCTACTTTTAAGGAGGGGCTAGGGGTGGTTTTGTCTTCATTTTCAGTAAAATAAATGATACTTACTGGCGGATATTGCTCTGTTTTTATGCTAAAACCTTCTGC
>JANYGM010000160.1 GCA_025362415.1 bacterium | reverse complement strand
TAGAGTTTTTATAGCTTGATAA
The DNA here is from genome assembly GCA_025362415.1 of bacterium. GTDB lineage: Bacteria > Bacteroidota > Bacteroidia > Cytophagales > Thermonemataceae > JANYGM01. The sequence continues at coordinate 3,522 of JANYGM010000160.1, read as the reverse complement.
TAAATAAATTATGGTATAAATACCTTAAAACCACCCCTAACCCCTCCTTGAAAAGGAGGGGAACAAAACTCCCCTCCCTTCCTAAGGAGGGGCTGAGGGTGGTTTAAAACATCTATTTATTGCTAAATGCTTGATAATCAAATTATAAAAACACTATTATATAATTCCTTAAAAAAACACAATTACAATTCAAGTTTATGCTCAAACTTCAAAATTATATCAACGGAAAACTCGTTGCACCACAAAACAAGCAATATATTGATAATTATAATCCTGCTACTGGTGCAGTATATTCTCTTATCCCAAAATCAAACAAAAAAGACCTTGAAAAAGCCGTAGAAGCTGCAGAAAATGCCTTTTTGTCGTGGAAAAATACCCCACAAGAAGACCGTAGTAATATTTTGTTACGTATTGCAGATTTAATAGAAAAAGATTTGCATAGTTTGGCAAGTGCAGAAAGTTTTGACAATGGGAAACCTGTTTCTTTGGCTACTAAAATGGATATTCCTCGTGCCGCACAAAATTTTAGGTTTTATGCAACTGCCGCCCTGCACAACCACACCAATACCTATCAAACAGACGAAAATATTTTAAATTATACGCTTAGAGAGCCTTTAGGTGTGGTTGGTTGTATTTCTCCTTGGAATTTGCCTTTATATCTTTTCACTTGGAAAATTGCTCCTGCACTTGCCTCTGGTAATTGTGTGATAGCAAAACCATCAGAAATAACCCCTTATACGGCTTTTTTGCTATCAAAAATCTGTATAAAAGCGGGTCTTCCTGCGGGCGTTCTGAATATTGTTCACGGTTTGGGAAGTGAAATAGGCGCAGAAATAGTGGCACACCCACAAATAAAAGCTATTTCGTTTACAGGTGGTACGCAAACAGGTGCAAATATTGCTCGTGTGGCTGCACCAATGTTTAAAAAATTATCTTTGGAGCTAGGTGGCAAAAATCCTACTATTATTTTTGCTGATGCAGACTACCAAAAAGCACTCACAGGCGCAGTAAAAGCAGCTTTTACTAATCAAGGGCAAATTTGCCTTTGTGGCTCTAGGATTTTTATAGAAAAAATTATTTATGAAAAATTCAAAAAAGATTTTGTTGAAGAGGTAAAAAAACTAATTCCTGCAAGTCCTGCAAGCGTCAATACGAATTTTGGAGCAGTAGTTTCAAAGGAACATTTAGAAAAAATTATTTCTTATGTAGAAATTGCCAAGAGTGAAGGCGGCAAAATCTTATGTGGAGGCACACAAACACACCCAAAAGGCTTTGAAAACGGTTATTTTTTCCAACCAACTGTTATAGAAGGTTTAGCTTATGATTGCAGGACAAATCAAGAAGAAATTTTTGGTGCAATTGCCACTATTCAGCCATTTGAAACAGAGGAAGAAGTGTTAAAATATGCAAATAGTGTTCGTTATGGGCTTTCTGCAAGTCTTTGGACAGAAAATAATTCTCGTGTGCAACGTATGAGCAAAGGGCTTGCAAGTGGCATTGTTTGGGTAAATTGTTGGCTTATTCGTGATTTGCGCACTCCTTTTGGTGGTGTAAAAGACTCTGGAATGGGGCGTGAAGGTGGTTTTGAAGCACTTAATTTCTTTACAGAAGAAAAAAATATTTGCATTTATTCCACAAATGTTTAAGCTACAAATAAAAAAATAAAAATTTAATCATAATTATAACCTAATCTTAACAAAAAATGAGCAATAACATTGAAAATGCACCTCGTGGAAATACACAAAAAAATGTTAATAAAAACATTTTTGAATATCTATTGACAAGAATAGTTACTCAAAAATCTTTCAAATGGTTAGATATTCCTTGTGGAGCAGGTGAGTTTTTGACTTTTGCGCACCAAATATTCCCAAATGCTATTTTAAATGGTGTTGATATTATGCCTATGTCAGAAAAACCAACTTTTATAACATTCAAACAGGCTAATTTGAGTAAAGATGCACCTACTTTTGATGATGAAAAATTTGACCTAATTACTTCTGTAAGTGGTATAATGATGTTTGGGAATACACAGTTTTTCCTTGAAAATACCTGTAAATATCTCAAAGAAAGTGGTTTAATTATAGTTTCTAATGATAATTGTTTTACTATTAGAGATAGACTTTCTTACTTTTTCTTAGGTAGATTAAGACGTTTCAATTTACTTTTTGGAAAAGATGAAGGACTTACACAATTTGTCCCACAACAAGAAATTTATAGGCTTTTAGACAAAAATGAAATTACAGTAAAAGAGGTTGTTTACACTTCCTTTTATGCGGAAGATTTATTATTTTTGCCGTTCTTGTTATTAGTATTGCCTTTTCAGTATTTTTATTTGTGGAAATTAAAAAGCCATATTTCTAAGAAACTTCGTTTTCAAATGTTTGGTTGGAAATCCTTGATTTTCAGGCACTATTTTTTTATTGGAGAAAAAACCAAGTGAATTGTGAATTGTGAATTGAAATACATTGTACTTTGTATTTCACCTCACACCTCACACCTCACACCTCACAACTCACAACTCACAACTCACAACTCACAACTCACACCTCACAACTCACAACTCACAACTCACAACTCACAACTCACAACTCACAACTCACAACTCACAACTCATAATTCTTTACACACGTACTCCCAGCACGAGCATATCATCACGTTGTTCTGTTTTTTCCATATACTTGATAATCAGCGCACTAATAAGTTCTTTTTGTTTGGCGGTTTCCATTGGCGAAATTTTTTCTAAAAATTGTTTTAGACGTTCTTCAGAAAATTTCCTACGGGTTACATCATTCTGGTCAGGATAGCCATCAGTAGAAAGATACATCATTGTGCCTTTTTTGAGGTTTAGGATATGATTTTCAAAGAGTATATTTTCATTCTGAATGCCGCCAATAGAACGTCTTTGCCCTTTGATTTCCTCTATTGCACCATTGGGTTCTTTCTGGTAAAAAAGTTGCCTTTTTGCTCCTGCAAACGTAATTTTTTTAAAATCTTGCTGACTATTTTCTGTGCTATTTTGGTCGTTATTTTGGTCGTTATTTTGGTCGTCATCAATAGTAAAAATAGCAATATCCATACCATCACGGTTGCCTGTTTCATCTTGTAAAAGTGCGTGTTTGACTTCCTCGTGCATTTTTTCTAAGATTTGGGCAGGGTCAGTAATTTTATAAGCGTGAACAATACGGTCTAGAATACTATAGGCAATCATTGTCATCATTGCACCAGACACTCCGTGACCAGTACAGTCAATAACAGCAATAATATTTTTGCCATTTTCTTTATCAATCCAATATAAATCACCAGAAACAATATCTTTTGGCTGATAATAGATAAAATAGTCATTTAAGATAGTGTTAATACGTTTTTCATAAGGCAAAATAGTATTTTGAATGATTTGAGCCGCCCTTATACTTGCTTTGATTTGTTCGTTTTTGCCTTGCAAAATACTATTTTGTTGGTCTATGGCATCTCTTTGTGTCAAAATCTCTTCTTTTTGTTGTTCTAATGCAGTATTTTTAATCA
>JANYGM010000156.1 GCA_025362415.1 bacterium | reverse complement strand
TATTTCCAGCTAAAAAGTAAATTTGTTTTTGTGGAAGAATAGGATTAGAAATATCCCAAATACCAGTATTATTATCAATGTTTTGGATAGAAAAATTAGCTATTGGCATAGCTAGACTTTCAATAGAGCGAAAATTAGTTTGTGTGTCATACAAAGCAAGATTTCTTTTAAATTGCAGGCGGTAGTAGTTTAGAAGTCCACGAGCAGCCGTATTTCCGTTGTTTGCAAAAGTATAATTGATTGGAAAAGTAGCAAAATTTGACAAACTATTTGTATTTATCCTAAAAATATCTGTTTTGTTTGTTCCTTGTGCATTATATCTACCAAGTTGTGTATCATTAACTAGCTGATTACCAATGTTTTGTGAGCCTGATTTAATAGAAAAATTAGTGTTACTATTTTTGGAGCTAATACTTGCTACCATAGAAGTAAATACTAAATCTGTATTAGGAGCTATTCCTGTGAGGTTTTCTGTAAAATCATAACTTGCAGTTGAACTATTAAAAAGTTCTCCATACCATTCACGTCCAGAACCATTTTCATTGGCAAGAGCCAACAAATTTTCTTTATCTACCTCGTGAAAAATACACTCATCATACGTATTGATGTTTTGCGTACCTCCGCTTATGCTTGTCTGCGTTTGTAGGCGCAAACCAGCATTCCCAGAAACGGTGATAAAATAATAATTTTTGTCTGAGTAAAGATTTTTTTCGTGTTCAAAAAGTTGTGTGGTGGCGTTATATTCCCATTTATTTGCATCTTGTGCATAAAAAAGGATATAATCATCATTATTAAAAATATTATCTTCTTCACCTACCACCATAATAGCATTTTCTTGCAAATCAGTTGGACGAGCAGCAGCGTTTGCCTGTGGCAACATACCACCTTGATTGCCGTATAGACGTATATTTTTTGGATTGATGCTAGCAGGATTTAGTCCCCACGTTTGCAAATCAGCAAATGTAATTTTATGAATACCTGTTTTGCTTATGGCTATTTTTACAAAATTACCATTACTAAGAACAGAATTTTGTGCAAAAACTGCTTTGAAAGGCAAAATAACCAATAAAAAAGGCAAAAGTAATAATTGTAATATTGAAAGATAAGAAATATTTTTTTTCATATTATTGGGTAGTATTGTTCTAGTTTTAGTTTTTTCAGCAAAAATTGTGCAAAAAATCATTTACATATCTTTACAGTACAAATATACTAAGATTTTGTTTTATTACAAACGTTTGGACTTGGTTTAAAAAATGTTTATTTTTGCAATTATTACATATAGCCGCCACAGAAAATAAATATTGTATTTATCTGTGTATCTGTGGCAAGTAAACTCCTAAAAAAATACTCATACACTCAAAATGGCAGATTATCAGTTTTCGGCAATAGAAAAAAAATGGCAAAATAAGTGGCAACAAAGCAAACTTTACAAAGCAACAGAAGATACACAAAAGCCTAAATACTATGTTTTAGATATGTTTCCGTATCCTTCTGGCGCAGGCTTACACGTAGGGCATCCGCTTGGCTACATTGCATCAGACATTATGGCACGCTACAAACGCTTAAAAGGCTTTAATGTACTTCACCCTATTGGTTTTGACTCTTTTGGGCTTCCTGCTGAACAATACGCCATACAAACAGGGCAACACCCAGCCCTCACGACAGAGGAAAACATTACGAGATACATCTCACAACTCCAAAATATAGGTTTTTCCTTTGATTGGGACAGAGAAGTACGCACTTCTGCGCCTGATTACTACAAGTGGACACAATGGATTTTTAAGCAACTTTTTAATGCTTATTATGACCAAAAAGCCAATAAAGCGCAAAATATTAGTGTTTTGATAGAAGAGTTTGAGAAAAATGGAAATATCAATATTTCTAAGGCAGAAAGTGCGGTTTGTGATGAAGATACGCCTGTTTTTTCTCAAAAAGAATGGCAAAATTTTTCTGAAAAACAAAAGTCAGATATGCTTTTAAAGTACCGTATGACGTTTTTAGCTGATGCTTTTGTGAATTGGTGTCCTGCGCTAGGAACGGTGCTTGCCAATGATGAGATAAAAGATGGCGTTTCTGAACGTGGTGGCTATCCTGTGGAGCGCAAGCGTATGCGCCAGTGGATGATGCGCATTACAGCGTATGCAGAACGCCTTTTGAATGATTTGGATAGCTTAGATTGGTCGGATTCTCTCAAAGAAGTACAAAGAAATTGGATAGGAAAAAGCGTTGGTGCAGAAATTACGTTTTATACAACTACAACCACCCCTAGCAATATGCTAGCCTTTGAAGGAGGGGAACAAAAAACCACCCCTAACCCCTCCTTCAAAGGAGGGGAACAAGACACCACCCCTAACCCCTCCTTTGAAGGAGGGGAACAAGAAACCACCCCTAACCCCTCCTTTGAAGGAGGGGGACAAAAAACTCCCCTCCTTCCTAAGGAGGGGCTGGGGGTGGTTAAAATCCCTTTAACTGTCTTTACAACACGTGTAGATACTATTTTTGGGGTAACTTATTTGGCTATTGCTCCAGAACACGAATTAGTGCCATTTTTGACCACAAATGAGCAAAAAAAGGACGTTTTGGAATATGTAGAAAAAGCCACCAACCGCTCCGAAAGAGACCGTATGGCAGATGTAAAAACCGTTTCAGGAGTTTTTACAGGAAGTTATGTTACCAATCCGTTTAATAATGAGCAAGTTCCCGTTTGGATAGCTGATTATGTGCTTGCAGGCTACGGAACGGGCGTTGTAATGGCAGTTCCTTGTTCTGATGATAGAGATTACCGTTTTGTAAAACACTTTAACTTGCCCATTATCAACGTAATAGAAGGAACTGAAACGCTGGAAAATCCTACTGAAAAAAAATATGGTAAAATGATAAATTCTGGTTTTTTGAATGGTTTAGATACAAAAGAAGCCATTAACAAAGGAATTGAATTTGCTGTTTTGGGTGGTTTTGGTAAGAAAAAAGTGAATTACAAGATGCGTGAGGCGGTTTTTAGTCGTCAGCGTTATTGGGGCGAGCCTGTGCCTGTTTATTTCAAAAATGATATTCCCCACCTTTTGGAAGACAAAGATTTACCTTTGGAACTTCCTAAAATTGATAAATATCTGCCAACAGAAACAGGAGAGCCACCTTTGGGACGTGCTGAAAACTGGAATTTTAAAGATAATAACAATCAATATGAATATGAACTTTCTACAATGCCAGGTTGGGCAGGTTCTAGTTGGTATTGGTTGCGTTATATGGACGCAAACAACGAAAACGACTTTGTAAGCAAAGAAAAAGAGCAATATTGGAAAAATGTTGATTTGTATATTGGTGGTGCAGAACACGCAACTGGACATTTGCTTTACAGTCGTTTTTGGAACAAATTTTTGTTTGATATGGGCTTCATTAGCTCCAATGAGCCATTTTCTAAACTTATCAACCAAGGAATGATACAAGGCAGAAGTAATTTTGTGTATAGGCTTAAAAATGAACCTAATAAATTTGTTTCTTTTGGCAAAAAAGACCAATACGACACAACAGAGATGCACGTAGATGTCAATATCGTAGAAAATGAGATTTTGGATTTGGCTGCTTTTCGTGCTTGGACACCTGATTTGGCTAATGCTGAATTTATCTTGGAAGATAACGGAAAGTACATTTGTGGCGTTGAGATAGAGAAAATGTCTAAGCGTTGGTACAATGTCGTCAATCCTGATGCTATGGTGGCACGCTACGGCGCAGATACATTGCGTTTGTATGAGATGTTTTTAGGTCCTTTGGAGCAGTTTAAGCCTTGGAATACGAATGGCATTGATGGTACGCACAAGTTTTTGAGGAAAATGTGGCGTTTGTTTCATAATGAAAAATTCTTGGAAAATAATAATAATGGTGATTTTTTTGTGAGTGAAGATGCGCCCACACCTGCGGAACTTAAAGTTTTGCATAGCGCAATAAAGCGTGTGAGTGATGATTTTGACCGTTTTTCTTTCAATACGCCTGTAAGTAATTTTATGATTTGCGCCAACGAACTTACGGAATTAAAATGCAATAAACGTGCTATTTTGGAGCAATTTGTGGTGCTGGTTTCTCCTTATGCGCCTCATATTACGGAAGAATTGTGGGAACTTTTAGGGCATAAGGAAAGTGTGAGTTTTGCCCAATTTCCTAGTTTTAATGAAGGATATTTGAAAGAAAGTAGTGTAAATTATCCTATTTCTATCAATGGCAAAGTACGTGCAAACAGGGTTTTTGATGTAGAAACATCAAAAGAAGACATTGAAAAAGCTGTTTTAGCTGATGCAGAAGTGATAAAATGGTTGGAGGGCAAAGCACCCAAAAAAGTAATTGTGGTAATGGGCAAAATTGTTAATTTGGTGGTTTAACTTATTGATTATCAACTTTCCAAAAGTTTAAAACTTTTGGAAAGTTAAAATATAAGAGAATGAAAACATTTATGAAAATTATGCTATATTTATCATTTCTATGGCTTGTGTTGGTTTATTTATTTGTTATTTCTGTAAAAAAACCAATTGGATATATTCAATTTGATTTCATATTGTTATTATTGTTGATTTCATCATTTTTAATATTTTTCTTTTTCCTTAGAAAGAACAATAAATCTTATAAAATTTTAGCTATATCTTTGTTTCTATTGCCTTGTATCACTATTATTGTAAATTGTATTCCGCAAGAAAGAGAAATGGGTTTAGATGACTTTTATGATGAAAAGACTCTTGTAACTGTTTATCCTATTCTTAAGCAGGGCATTGATTTCTATTTTTTAAATGTAGTTGTATTTTTAATTGGTTTGGTAGTTTATCTTTATCAGGCTTATTTACAAAGTGATAAAAAATGATTAAATCCTTAAAAAATGTCTTACAATAAATTCAAAAAACTAGAAATGTTGCGCACACAGTTTGGCATCAATGATATTCAAACAGCGTGGCTACCTAAAAATTTACTGCTCAAAACGGCTACTGATTTACTTTTGACAACGCTCAAAGAAGCAGAATTAGAAGCATTGGGAACAGAAAAAGCAAAATCAGAATCCGTAGTTGTGCCTATTTTAAAGGAACTTAGGCGCACCAATTTGAATAATTTTAATACCTTTTCAGGTTTTGAGTTTAATGTTGATGTTAAAAATGGGTTGAATGGTTTTTGTGATTTTATTTTGTCGTCAGAAACTCAAAAGTTAGAAATTTCTGCTCCTATTATTTGCTTAGTGGAAGCTAAAAAAGGTGAAATTGAAGAAGGATTGGCACAATGTGGCGCAGAAATGTATGCAGCCCAGATTTTTAATGAACAAAAAGGAAAACCTCGCAAAGCTATTTATGGGTGTGTAACAAATGCTTTTTTGTGGTGCTTTATGAAATTAGAAAATAATAAAGATTTACTTATTGACCCAAATTATGTGCCACTCACATTCACAGAGCCACAAAAAGTGCTTGCTACTTGGCAATGGATTTTGGATAAAAGTTTAGCAAATGAATAATAATTTTTAGTGTGTAGTGAAATAGTGAGTAGTATTTAGTGAAATAGTGAGTAGTGAAATAGTGTGTAGTGAAATACATTATTACGACAAAACACTATACACTACTCACTATACACTACTCACTACACACTACTCACTACACACTCAACCCTAAAAAAATGTCTTACAATAAATTCAAAAAACTAGAAATGTTGCGTACACAGTTTGGCATCAATGAAATTCAGACAGCGTGGATGCCTACAAATTTGCCTATTTTTCCCAAAAGTCCTATTTTGTTGCAAAGCCTCCAAGATGCGAAAGAAGAAGCATTAGCAACAGAAAAAGCAAAATCTGAATATGTTATTGTGCCTGTTTTGAAAGAACTTAGGCGTAATAATCCACATACTTTTAGCTCGTTTTCTGGATATGAATTTAATGTTGATGTAAAAAGCGGTTTGAATGGTTTTTGTGATTTTATTCTGTCAGCTGAACCTCAAAGAGCATCTTTAACAGCTCCCATTATTTGCCTTGTAGAAGCTAAAAAAGGTGAAATTGAAACTGGTTGGGGACAATGTGGCGCAGAAATGTATGCCGCACAGATTTTTAATGAAAGAGAAGGAAACCCTCGTAAAGTCATTTATGGGTGTGTAACGAATGCTTTTTCGTGGTGTTTTATGAAATTAGAAAACAAACAATTATTCATAGAATCTAACTATATTCCACTCACTTTTACTGCTCCTTATGAGGTACTCGCAGCTTTGCAATGGATTTTGGATAAAAGTTTGGCAAATGAATAATAATTTTTAGTGTGTAGTGAAATAAATAGTGTGTAGTGAAATACATTATTATGACAAAAACACTACACACTCAACCCTAAAAAAATGTCTTATAATAAATTCCTGTGTTGTCAGGTATGTCCACCATAGCCATCAGGTTAAATATTCATGTGTTTCCTCCTGACAACAAACTACGTCAAACAATGTATTTATGGCATTTATATACTCATAATTTATTATTTAAAATATTTTTTACACCAAATTCTCTTCTGCTTCCTGCAAAAGTGCCATTTTATCAATAGGGATAACGCCCAAATGCTCACAAACCAAGCCACCACCAAGATTAGAAAGTGCTGCTGTGAGATTATCAGAGAGGTTTAGAGCCAAACAAAGTGCTGCAATACTTACGACTGTATCACCTGCCCCACTTACATCTGCAATGCTACGTATATGCGCAGGAAGCAAGTATTTTTCTTTCTCACTTTGGATATAAACACCTCTTTCTGAAAGCGTTACAAGAATTTTATCCGCCTGCAAATAATCTCTTAATTGGTTTACAGCATCTTCTAATTGTGTTTGATTTTTTGCATCAAAATCAATTTTTAAACCTTCTTTTAATTCTTTGAGATTTGGTTTAAATAGTGTTACGTGCCTATATTCTAAGAAATTGCGTTTTTTAGGGTCAACAATAGTAGGAATATTGCGTTCTGATGCAAAATTTACTATTTTTTGGATAAGTTCACCATTTAAAACACCTTTATCATAATCTTCAAATATAACAACCTGACAATCAGGCATTAAAGCAGTTATTTTTTTCCAAAGGTCGTTTTGTTCATCTTCATTAAGATTTTTATCTGTTTCAGAATCCACCCTCAAAAGATGCTGTGAGCCAGACATAATACGGTGTTTTACAGTAGTTATACGGCTAAAACTCTGTACAATCCCGTGAAAACCTAAATCATTTGTTGCCATCAAACGCATCAAACTTTCTCCTTCCAAATCATTACCAATCACAGAACACAAAATAGGCTCTGCACCCAATGCTTGCACATTTAGAGCAACATTTGCCGCTCCACCAAGTCTTTGGTCACGTTTCTGCACATTTACAATAGGAACGGGAGCTTCTGGTGAAATACGGTTTACTGCGCCCCAAACGTAAGAATCCAGCATTACATCACCAATAATGAGGACTTTTATTCCTTCAAACTTCTTAAAAATTTCTTTAAAATCTGTGTGTTGCATTTGCTTAGTGTTTTTAGTTACGTATTGGTGCAAAAATACAATAAAATACCTACTTTTTGAAGTAAATTATTGTTTTTTCTGTTATTTTATTTATTTAGGACTTACGCAAAAAGTTCTATAACCACCCCCAGCCCCTCCTTAGGAAGGAGGGGAGTTTGTCCCCCTCCTTTTTAGGAGGGGTTAGGGGTGGTTTTTAATAGGTTTTGCGTA
>JANYGM010000132.1 GCA_025362415.1 bacterium | reverse complement strand
ACTAAAATAGTAACAGGCATCACTATTGATGAAGATGAAGAAGACGAGGAGGAAGAAGAAGAAGAAGACGAGGACTATGAAGATGACGAGGAAGATGACGAAGATGATGAAGATGGAGGAAAAAAGAAAAAGAAAGGCAATACTTATACCGTACAATCTGGGGATTCTATGTGGGCTATTGCGCAAGAACACCTTGGAGATGGCAACAGATGGATGGAAATCTATAAGTTAAATAAAGAACTTATTGGCAAAAAACCTGATGCTATTCACCCAGGATACGTTTTGAAAATTCCTAAAAGCTAATTTTTAATTAGGAATTAGAAATTGTGAATGAATACAATTTTCTATGTTAGAATTTTTTTTAATTTAATCAAAATATAAAAATCCGTAACAAACTGTTACGGATTTTTTGTTTTTAAATGATAGCTGTATTTATTCACAATTCACAATTCCTAATTCACAATTCCTAATTAAAGAAATTCTACTAAAAGCTGGTTTTTATCTACTGTGTCGCCTATTTTGATACGAATAGCCTTAATAATGCCGTCTGTTGGGGATTTGAGGACGTTTTCCATTTTCATAGCTTCTAATATAAAAAGTTGGTCTCCTTTTTGCACATTTTGCCCTATTTCTACCTTGATTTGGCGGATAAGTCCTGGCATTGGTGCTTTTATTTGGTTGATTTTGGGCTTAGAAAGATTAGAAAGTCCCATTTTTTCTAAAAGTAAATCAAAACGGTCTTTTGCTTTCAGTGCAACAGTTTTACCATTTATTTTTATGGTAAAAATCTTCTCTTGTTCATCTATTTTGATTATTTCAGCAGAAAAAGACTGATTTTCATAGATAATGTGGTATTTATTTTCAGATATTTTCTGCAAATCCCAGTCAAAAATAATAGTATTTTCTTCTTCAATAAATTTTAGAACGTCTTTCCCTTCTTTATTTTCTGTGGTGATTTGGTATTCTTGCTGACTTTGCGCAGAAATGATTTTTATCATTGATTTTTGATGTTTCTAGTTGATTTTTGAAAATAATGTCCAAAAATACACAAACAATTAGCAATAACAAAATAAATAATTTAATAAATAACCCAATAAATAACTAATTTGTAAGGTCTGGAAAATGTTTTATTTGTTTTTTATAGACTTTCGTAAACTCAAAAGGTACTTTCGTAAAGTCTATATTTTTTAGATAATAGTTTGGTGTATATTTGTATCAAGAAAAAGGAAATATCTAACAATAAATTCCTAATCATCAAAAACTTACAAGAAAATTTATTTTAAATTTAAAAACAAACATTTAAAAAATGAAAAATATGAAAAAGTTAATTTTTGCTTCTGCTTTGTTGTTCTCTGCTGCTACTTTTAGCGCATTTACTTCAAAAAATACTTCTAACGAAATGAGTGTAGAAGTTTCTAAAAAACCAAATGGAGAAATCTGTTTCAAAATCAAAAATGATACTGGTGCGTCTGTAACATTGCATACTGGAAGTGGTACTGCACCAATGCCAAATGGCTCTTTGAAAGAATTCTGTATTGCAGAAGGCAAAAAATTGAGCCTTGCAGATAAAGGACAGCCAGGAAAAATGCTTGTAAAAGTAAGTGGCGACCTTGCAGGAAAGAAAATAAACCTTTCTTCTTTAATGTAAGAAAGTAACAAACTAAAAATCATAAGAAATTTAGTTTCATAAAAATAGTGGATAAATAAGAAAATTTAATTTTGTAGTGGTTGGAAAGCCTTTTCTCTGTGAAACATTCCATAATAAGCCTCACAAATAGTAGTCGTTGAAATAGCAAGGTTATCAAAACCTATTTTAGTCAATTCATCAATGACAATTCCATCTCTTTTTATGTAAAGAAATAGAATATTGCTATCAATTAAAATCATTTTAGTTTCCACGCTTTTTTACGAGTTTCTTGAAATTCTTGAAGTAATTTTGCCCTATCAATATCAGGGTCTGGCGTTACAAAATCACTAGGTTTTTCACCTGTTTTGTACGTTCCCTGCTCAAAAGAAGTGTAACTATCTTCTATGATTGCTACACTTTTCATTTTGGAAAGCAGAGATTTAATAGTAATAACATCTTTTTTCTCCTTTATGTGAATTATTATAGTTTCCATTATCTTAGGGGGTTATTTCGCCAAAGGTACAAAAACTATTCTAATTCCTCACAATTTGATAGGTTTTTTCAAAAGGTTTTTTTACGAGTTGATAGTTGCCGTAAGTTGCGCCCCTAATAGAGAGTTTGGAGAAAAAACCGACATTAAAGCCCATTAGTTTGAGTTGTGCTTTATTTGTTTCACGTGTACCACTAGCGTATAAGCCTTCTAAAATCTGCTCCTCATTGCTTAGTTTTCT
>JANYGM010000127.1 GCA_025362415.1 bacterium | reverse complement strand
TGTATAGTAAACTGATTACTAACATTTTGTATTCATTCCTAATTCCTAATTCCTAATTCACAATTCACAATTTCTACAAACCACTCTGAATAACATCAAAGACCTTTTTTTTAAGCATTTCTATGTCTTGCAGAGTCAAATCTTTTGTTGGGATTGGTTCGTGGATAATAATTTTCAACTTGTGCCAATTTGGTAAAAATCTTCCATCATCTTTGAGCAAAATCCAGTTATAAGGAAAACTCACAGGCACGATAGGAACACCATTTTCTATGGCTATGCGGAATGCACCTTCCTTAAATGCGGACATTTTAGGCGGTTGCTTGCTGATAATGCCACCTTCTGGGAATATGACTAGGCTTTTGCCTTCTTTTACAACATCATTCATCTTCACCATAGAACGGTACGAACTGATTTTACTTGCTCTATTTACAGAAATATGCAACCTTTTGAACATTGCACCAAACACAGGGATTTTTCCTAATGAGTCTTTTCCTACAAAACAATGCTTTTGATGCACCACAAGCCCCATTGCGACAATATCCAAGTAAGAAGTATGATTGCCACAAAAAACATAATTTTGATTTTTAGATAAAACGCTTTTCCTTTGAATATTGACAGGAATAAAGCAACAAAAAAAATAAATTTTCGCCCAAATTTTGTTCAAAACATATACCCCATTATGCCATTCTTTACGACTGTTGAGTAATAAAAAAAAAGGATAAAAAAGCAACAAAGGGATAAAAAACCACGTTAGACACCAAAAAGTATATAATCTTCTAAGAAAAAACATAAAAAATAAAGAAAAAAAGAAATATTTAAAAAAAATGTAAATTTTATTCCCAAAAATAGTGTTTTAAAACTAAGAATTATTATTTTTGTGAATATTCTTTTTGTTATCAAATTCCCAATTCAATTATCCCCCACAATTTAAACATAATTTTCATGAATACTGGACAAAAAATTCTTCTTTCTTTCCTTGCTGGCATAAGCGTAGGAGCAGTTGCAGGCTTACTTATTGCGCCTGATAGCGGTAAAGAAACACGCAAAAAAATTGCTAAAAAAGCAGGTGATATCAAATCTACCATTGGTACACAAATGACAAAACTGACAGATAAGGTAAACGAACTTACCAAAAAAAATGAGGCTAATAAAACTGTTGAAGCTACAAAAAATGCTTAAGAAAAATGCTTGAACAAAATGTTTAGACAAAGGCTTTTCCAAATATGCTAAAAATACCATTTAAAGATAACTTTGAAAATATTTTTATGTAAAATTGTCAAATAAAACAAATAAAAATTATCTTTGCAGAATGATTATTACAAAATGATTATTATGAAGTTATTTTTACTCATTGTTTTGAAAAATTAAAATCAACCTCAAAGCCGCTTTTTTGGTATTTCTAACAAAAATCATATGGAATCTAAAACAATAAACAAAATTGTCAATTTGACAAGTAACCCTACTGCAGACCTCACAGAGATACAAACTTTCTTGCAAGATGGCTGGAAAATTAAAGAAATTCACGCCAACTTGGAACAAGCAGGAGGAAAAAATCTCTTGTATATGACTTTCACAGTAACAAAATAAATGTTGATGAGTAGCTGTGTGACATATAGAATACCAAGAATAAAAACTCACTTTAAAGCCTTTAAAGTGAGTTTTTATTTTTATCCTTGTTCTCTATTTTCCATTCATTATTATTTGTTATTGCACCTCAAAAGCCCCTATATCTACATTTCCGTTACGAGGTTTGCCTCTTTGGTCTGTTGTGGGCGCATTTGTGCTTGTTCCTTTGTCTTTTGCGGTGCTTGTGGCAGGAATAGCCATTGTTTTGGTTGCACCTGTATTGTCGGCAAGTGGTAAAAGTCCTGCATCAGTTGTTAGTACGGTTGCCGTAATCCAATTGTCGTCTGCCGTACCAAATTGGCTGGTATATTCCTTTGGGAATTGCATATTCCCTTGATTTACAGTAATATTAGATTGTTTATTGATGACTGCGCCTGCATCTGCATTACTTTGGCTACCAATACCAACCTTATTTTTGTAAAATAAATTATTGGTTAAAGTCAAATTTCCACCATTAAAAATGGCACTAGCAAAGTTCCCAGCCCTGTTTTCAGCAAAAGTACAATTTGTAACAGTTGCCGCTTTATTTGTGCCACTACCATCTAACGCCAACGCACCACCCAAACCATCATTTCCACTAACAGCATTATTACCTTTGAAAGTGCAATTAGAGATAGTTGCATTATAATTGTTTGTCCATAGCGCACCTCCAAGCCCAGTAGTTGTGTTGTCTGCAAAAGTAGAATTAGTAAGATTTAGGCTACCATTCATAAAATAAAATGCGCCACCTTTGTCGGGTGTGCAACTATTACTTTCAAATGAACATTTATCCATAGTCAAAGCACTTCCTTTGTTAGCATAAAAAATAATATTTAGTGCACCTGCTTGATATTTTGCCCTGTTATTGATAAAAGTACAACCACACATAGACATTGTATTATTCACACCATTTTGGTCAACGCCATCAACATAAATGGCACCACCACTTCCACCTTTGTCAAAAGTGCCTCCAGTTCCTGTAGCTTCGTTATTTTCAAATTTACAGTTGATAAAAGTTTGAGAACTACCAATAGTACCGACTGCGCCCCCATTTGCGGCTTTATTATTGCTAAAGACACAATTAGCAAATAAAACCTCTTTGTAGCCACCTGTATGTACTGCACCACAAGCATCAGCATTAGAAAGTTGGCTTTCATTGTTATTAAAAGTTACATTGATAACTTTCAGACTACCAAAGAATCTCCCCAAGATAGCTGCTCCCCCTAGTTCGTTGCTAGCTTTTCCATTGATAAGTTTCATATTTTGTACTGCAAACAAAGTGCCTTCTCCTTGATTGGCAGGGGCTTGTTTGTCAAAAATACGTACAGAATTATTGCCACTAATGGTCAAAATATTTTTCCCATCAATAATCACTTCCTTGCGTGCAGGCACATCTAACGAGCTTGTAAGCGTGAGCGTAAAAGACGCAGTGCCACAGTTACAGTTAATTTTCCCACCTGCCGTGATGAGTGTTTGAAGGGCGGTTTGTGTGCAACTTGCAGGCGTGCCATCTCCCCAATTATTTGCGCCTGTCATATCCAAAGTAGTTGGCGCAGTACAAATAATGCTTACTGGTGTGCTTGCAATAGGGTCTGGTGTTGGGTCAGACTTAGACTTACAACCAAAAAAGCTACTTGCAATGAGTACAGACAAAACTAGATTTTTCATAAGATTTTGTTTAAAATATTTACTTTCACAAAGATATAAAAAATGTGCAAATTACCAAAAAAGCCTTTCCAAACTTTGGAAAGGCTTTTTTGGTTTTACTTGTACCTATAAACAATACGTCCTTTGCTTAGGTCGTAAGGTGACATTTCTAGTTTTACCTTATCACCAGGAAGGATTTTGATGTAATTCATACGCATTTTACCAGAAATGTGTGCTATTACTTCGTGTTCATTTTGTAATTTTACTCGGAACATTGCATTGGAGAGTGCCTCCATTATTGTACCGTCTTGCTCAATTGAGGATTGCTTTGCCATATTTTTGGGTTAAAACTTGTTCTATATATTCAAATGTTGTAAGTATTTCTGCTTTGCCATTTTGTATGGCTACTGTATGTTCAAAATGCGCAGAAGGCATTTTATCTCGTGTACGGATAGTCCAGCCATCTTTTTCTTGTACGACTTCTTTTTTTCCTTGATTTATCATTGGCTCAATAGCAATGACCATACCGCTTTTTAGCGTAATTCCTTTGCCACGTTTTCCAAAATTGGGTACTTCTGGCTCTTCGTGCAATTTCCTACCTATTCCGTGACCAACCAACTCACGCACCACAGAAAAACCATTTGTTTCTGCGTAATTCTGTATTGCAAAACTAACATCTCCAATGCGAGCATTGTTTACGGCTTTTGCAATTCCTTCAAAAAGACTTTGTTTTGTAACGTCTAACAATTTTTGTGTTGCTTCAGAAATCTCACCTACTGCATACGTATAGGCACTATCACTATGAAAACCAAACTTAAAAACGCCACAATCAACAGAAATAATATCTCCTTGTTTGAGTTCGTAGTCGCCTGGCATACCGTGAACGACATTCTCATTCACAGAAATACACAAAGTAAAAGGAAAACCATTATAATTTTTAAATGAAGGCACGCCACCATTATCCATAATGTAGGTTTCTGCCACTTTGTCTAGTGCAGATGTTTTCACCCCAATACTTATAAGTTTTGCCACTTCTGCGTGCGCCTTGCCCAATATTTGCGCACTTTGGCGGATAAATTCTATTTCTTCTGCTGTTTTATGAATAATCATAAATTTTTTATTTTATTTTTATACTTAGTATTTGCCTAGTTGCTTTTAAAGATTTTAGCAAAGCACACAGATAACACGGATTGGGCGGATTTTTACGGATTTAAAATCTGTGTTCATCTGTAAAATCTGTGTTATCAGTATGCAAAACATATCAAATTATCAGCGTACCAAACAACTTCTTAACCAAAAACACATTAAGGTTTAAGGCATTTTCAGCCCTAAACCTTAGGTATTTTTGTAATTAAACAGACTTCATTTTATTATTCATTAGACTAAACAACTGCTGTAGTTGCTTTTTCTCCCTCTGTCAAATTGCCTGTTTCCATTAAGCCTTCATAATGTTTCATTAGTAAGTAACTTTCTATTTGTTGGAGTGTGTCCAAAACAACACTTACCATAATCAAAAGAGAAGTTCCACCAAAAAACGCTGCAAAGCCTTGTGTAACGCCCATAGAACCGACTATTGCAGGAAGTACCGCAATAAGTGCCAAGAATAATGCACCTGGAAGGGTTACTCTTGATAAAATATTGTCAATGTATTCTGCCGTAGGCTCACCAGGTTGCACACCAGGAACAAAACCATTATTTCGTTTCATATCATCAGCTATTTGCTTTGGATTGATAGATATTGCCGTATAAAAATACGTAAATATAATAATCATCAAAGCAAAAACTACATTGTAAATCAACGAGTTAGGGTTAGAAAATGTCTGTGAAATACTACCTGCCGTATCACTTGAGTTCTGGAATGCACCTGCCAAAATAGAAGGCAAAAACATTAAAGATTGTGCAAAAATGATAGGCATAACACCTACCGCATTGACTTTCAAAGGAATATACTGACGTTGTCCGCCATAAACTTTATTTCCAACTACTTGTTTAGCATATTGAACGGGAATACGGCGCACTGCTTGAGTAAGAAGTACAACGCCCATCACTACAAAGAACAAAGCAGCAATTTCTAAAACAAAGAATAAAGCACCATTCATACCACGAGTTTGACCTTCTTGTATGATAGCAGCAGGAAAACGAGATACAATACCAATCATAATCAGCATAGAAATACCTTGTCCAATGCCTCTATCCGTAATTCTTTCTCCTAGCCACATACAAAACATTGTACCAGCAGTAAGAATTATCATTGAAGAAATAGTAAAGAATGTCTGTGAGATATTAGGGCTAATTGCCTCTGGTTTTACAGTAGTAGCCAAATACGCAGAAGATTGTGCTAGCGTAATAACTACTGTGAGCAAGCGAGTAATGTTATTGATTTTCTTTCTTCCTGAATCACCCTCTTTTTGCATCTTTTGGAAACTAGGTAGGGCAATAGTAAGCAATTGCACTACAATAGATGCCGAGATATAGGGCATAATACCGAGTGCAAAAATAGAGGCACGTTGGAACGCACCTCCTAAGAAGATATTAAGAAAATCACGCACATCATTAAATGACGTAGCAAGACCTGCTGAATTAACACCAGGAAGTATAACATACGAGCCAAAACGGAACACTAAAAGGAGTAGGAGCGTATGAATAATACGCTTTCTTAGCTCCTCAATAGCGAAAATATTTTTTATCGTCTGGATAAACTTTTTCATAATGGATTTTCCTCTTAGATTAGAGTTTGCTTGCCGTTCCGCCTACTTTTTCAATAGCTGCAATGGCTGATTTAGAATATTTGTGAACTTTAACCTCAATTTTGCTTGTCAAACCATTTTTACCCAACACTTTGATAAGGTCATTTTTTGTAGCAATACCGTGTGCTTGCAAAAACGCTATGTCAATAACTGTTGCGTTATGTTTGTCTGCAAGGATTTGCAACATTTCAATATTTACAGGTTTGTATTCAACACGACTGATGTTTTTGAAACCAAACTTAGGCAAACGTCTTTGAAGTGGCATTTGACCACCTTCAAAACCTGCTTTACGGCTGTATCCAGAGCGAGATTGCGCTCCTTTGTGTCCACGTGTAGATGTACCGCCTTTTCCAGAACCTGTACCACGTCCAATTCTTTTACTATTTTTAACCGAGCCAACGGCTGGTTTAAGATTACTTAAATTCATTTTTTTGATTTTTTAACTCGCTTTCGCTGTCGCTATAAAATAATTTTATTTGATAGAAAACTTCACGCTTTTGCCCCTAAATCCCCAAAGGGGACTTTAAATACACTTCTCATTTTGAAAAAATATATTTGAGAAATATACTTGTATTATCCTTTTGGAGTAGAGTTTTTGTGAAGTTACTATTCTAGGAAGTCAGGTGGAAACAC
Organism: bacterium; assembly: GCA_025362415.1. GTDB lineage: Bacteria > Bacteroidota > Bacteroidia > Cytophagales > Thermonemataceae > JANYGM01. The sequence goes on along the minus strand of JANYGM010000127.1, from coordinate 7,792 downwards.
CTGACTTCACTAAAAGTTCTTTGTGTTGTCAGGTGTTTCCACCTGACAACAAATGCGCTTTTTGATTTTAGATGTAGGACTATATAAATTTGTTCTTTTATCAAAAATTTAAAATACGCTATTGAAGTCAGGTGGAAACACCTGACTTCACAAAGAAAAATATACTATAAATTTTCAACTTTCACAAGGTGCATCACTTTGCGCACCATACCCATAATAGTTGGAGAAGTTTCGTGAACTTTGCTTTTGCCAATGCCACGAATTCCCAAAGATTCCATAATTAAATGTTGTCTTCTTGGTCTGTCTATTAGGCTACTTGTTTGTGTTACTTTAATTTGTGCCATTTTGGTAATTTTTTTATAAAGTTTTTAATTGTGAATTGTGGATTAGATAACGGCATTGTTAATTTGTTGTATTTAGCGTAATCTTTTATAAAAACAGTCATAGTATTATAAATATGTCGCTCCTCTGGAGCTGAATACAAAATACAATTATTTTTCTATAAATATACTGCCCCTCTGGGGCTAAATACAATTTATCAATGTAGTTAGCTAAATTGTGAATTATAAATTAAATATAACTTGATTTTGAAGCAACTTGTATTCAACTCACAATTCACAATTCACAATTCACAACTCAATTATCCGTTAAATACTTTGGTAAGTTTGATACCTCTGTCCATAGCAACAGTATGTGGCGCACGCATACTTAAAAGTGCGCTAATAGTTGCTTTTACTACGTTATGTGGGTTAGATGAGCCTTTTGATTTAGCTAGTACATCTCTTATGCCTATGCTTTCAAATACTGCACGCATTGCACCACCTGCAATTACTCCTGTACCTGCAGCAGCTGGCTTAACGAACACAAAACCACCACAAAACTTGCCTATTGCCTCGTGAGGAATAGAATGTTTGATAAGTGGGATTTGCACAAGGTTTTTCTTAGCATCTTGGATACCTTTTGCTATTGCATCAGTAACTTCATTTGCTTTTCCTAGTCCGTAACCTACAATTCCTTCACCATTTCCTACAACAACAATAGCTGCAAAACTAAAACGGCGACCACCTTTTACTACTTTTGCCACACGTTGAATGGCAACTACTTTCTCTTTCAGTTCCATTTCGCTCTGTCTTACGACTTTGCCTTTGGTATTCATTTTCATCTTATCTTAGAATTAAAATTTAAGTCCGCCTTCTCTCGCACCTTCTGCAAGTGCTTTGATTCTGCCGTGATATAGGTAACCATTTCTATCAAAAACAACGGTTTCAACGCCTGCTGCTTTTGCTTTTTCTGCAAGTGTTTTTCCAACACTTGTAGCTGTAGCTAAATTAAGATTTTTTGCCTTAATATCACTAGAAGAGGCACTAGCAAGCGTTTTGCCTGTAACGTCATCTATGAGTTGTGCGTAGATAGCTGTATTTGAGCGAAACACGGTTAGCCTTGGTTTCTGCATCGTTCCCGTAATTCTCTTACGGATACCCATTTTAATACGGGTTCTTCTTAGTTCTTTTTGAGTAGCCATCTTATTTATTATTTTTTGGCAGCAGACTTACCTGCTTTTCTTCTGATAATTTCACCAACGAAACGTACACCTTTGCCTTTGTAAGGCTCAACTGGACGCAATGAGCGGAGTTTTGCCGCTACCTGACCTATAAGTTGCTTGTCGTTACTTTCTAATGTAATGACAGGTGCTTTTCCTTTTTCAGTAACTGTTGTAGCTTTCACTTCTTCAGGCAAACCCATAAATATTGGGTGCGAATAGCCCAAAGAAAGCTCCAATACGTTTGTGCCAAGCATTGCTGCCTTGTAACCAACGCCTACTATTTCTAGTTTTAGTACGTATCCTTCAGTTACGCCAGTAATCATATTGGCAATAAGTGAGCGGTAAAGTCCGTGTAATGCACGGTGTCTTTTTTGCTCTGTTGGGCGTTCTACTGTGATAGTTTCTCCTTCAATTTTGATAGAAATATCTGGGTCTATGCTTTGTTTTAGCTCACCTTTTGGTCCTTTCACCGTCACGACTTGCTTGTCTATTGTGAGGGTTACTTTTGCAGGAAGGGTGATAGGAAGTTTTCCAATTCTTGACATTTTTTTCTCTTTTTTACGTTAAACATTAGTAGATATGGCACAAAACTTCACCACCAATATGTAATGTACGAGCTTCTTTGTCGGTCATTACTCCTTTAGATGTAGAGAGTATTGCTACTCCTAATCCGTTCAGGACACGTGGCAGTTTGTCGGCTGATACGTATTTTCTAAGACCAGGCTTGCTGATTCTTTTTAGAGATACGATAGCAGGGTCTTTTGTCAAAGGGTTGTATTTGATGGCAATTTTGATAGTGCCTTGCATGTGCGCCTTTTCAGGGTGAGCTTCAAATTTGTAGTTTTGGATGTAACCTTTTTCAAAAAGAACCTTAGTAATTTCCTTCTTGATATTAGAAGTAGGAATTTCTACGATGCGGTGCTTTGCCTTAATTGCGTTGCGTAGCCTTGTCAAATAGTCGGCTATTGGGTCTGTGTGCATTGTACAGGAGTTTATTGAGTAGTATTTTCAGCGTATGAAAGAAGCTCCGTGCCGAAAACTTGCTCAAAATGTTTATTTTAATTATGCTTCTTTCTTTCGGACTGCAAAGATACAAATAGTTTTTTGATTACCAAGAAAATAAGAAAAAAGTTTTGAGAAAATAAAGATTACCCAAATACTTTTCGTAAAATAATTCCATATTTAATTTGCATTTTTGCATTTTTATTCTCATATTTGCAAAAAAACAATATAGATTATGTCTGAATGGAATAAAAAAGTGAAACGAATACTCAAATCAGAATTAGTAAAAAGAGGATTATCTAATCAGGATTTAGCCGTTTTATTAAATAAAAATGGTGCTATAGAAACAAAATCAAGCATTAATAGTAAAATTAGTCGTGGTACTTTTAGTGCTTCGTTTTTTATGCAATGTTTGTATGTAATAGGTTGTGCTAAAATTGAAATTGAAGAATTATAACCATATTAAGATGATTAAGATGAAACTAAAATTTATTGATTTATTTGCTGGGCTTGGGGGTATTCGTCTTGGCTTTGAGCAGGCTTGTAAGGAGCGAGGAATTGAAACTGAATGTGTTTTGACTTCTGAAATAAAACCTTATGCCATTCAAACGCTAAAACATAATCATCAGCACGAACATTTTGTAGGAGATATTTTTCAAGTCAAAAATGAAGAAATACCACAATTTGATTTTTTATTTGGTGGTTTTCCTTGTCAGCCTTTTAGTGCAAGTGGTAAGCGTAATGGTTTTGCAGACACGAGAGGCACTTTATTCTTTGAAATAGAACGTATCATAAAATATCATCAACCCACAGGTTTTATCCTTGAAAATGTAGAAGGTTTGGTAAAACATGATTTAGAGAACAGAAATGATAAAATAGGTAGAACCCTAAAAACAATTTTGTACAAACTGGAAACCGAATTAAATTACCAAGTATCTTGGAAAGTTTTGGATAGTGTGAATTTTGGCGTTCCGCAGTCAAGAAAACGAGTTTTTATTGTTGGTACAAAAAAGGGAAAAGCATCATTAGATAATTTTGAGCCTGTTTATAAAGTCCTAAATAATATTTTAGAAACTGGAAAGCCTACTATGAATACTGATTTTACCAAAAAATTATTTTCATATTTTACAATAGAGGAACTTTATGGAAAATCAATTAAAGATAAACGTGGTGGCGAAAATAATATTCATAGTTGGGATATTGGTGTGAAAGGAGAATGTTCAAAAGACCAAATAAATCTACTCAATAGACTTTTTAAGGAACGTAGAAAAAAACAATGGGCAAATGAAATTGGTATTGATTGGATGGACGGAATGCCACTTACTTTATCTCAAATTCAGTCCTTTTTTCCTACTAATAATTTATTTGAAAATATTGATGTAAAAATACTTTTAGATGACTTAGTTGAGAAAGGTTACATAAAATTTGAGTACCCTAAAAAATTGGTGAGTGAAGTTGCTGAAAATGGGGCTATTACGACTCGTGTATATGATGATACAAAGCCCAAAGGTTATAATATTGTTACAGGAAAACTAAGTTTTGAGATAAATAAAATCTTAAATCCATTTGACATTGCACCTACCTTGGTGGCAACTGATATGGTTAAAATTGTTGTTCCTGATGGTAAAGGTGTTAGAAAACTAACAATAAGAGAGGGATTAAGAATTTTTGGTTACCCAGAAAGCTACGAAATCCCACTAAAAGATAGTTTAGCCTATGATTTACTAGGGAATACGGTTGTCGTACCTGTCATAAAATCCATTGCAACAAGGATTTTAGATACTTTGGAAATAGCAGATAATAAAACAGCAATATTTGAAAATACAGAAACCGAAATGATACATTAAACTTTTTTAAAGGCTTTTCCCCATATTCTCAAGGTATTTTTTCTTTACATTTTTTAGCCAATTTTTACTATAATTGCTCGTACTATGTGAATACTTTTCAAGTGTTTCTGAAATAGCATTTAAGAAAGAGATTTTGTCTGTAAATGGTTTGTTTTTAGGGTTTTTAGCATACCATTTTATAGGTCTTAGATTATAAGGTTGGCTGTTTTTGGTTTGCATATTGATAGGATTTGCACCAGAAGTGCCAGCCATTTCCCAAACTTTTAGTAACCATAAATTATCTATGCTCAAAACACTATCTATCATTTTATAGCCAAAAATCAGATAATCTGCATCAAGTCTTTCAGGTTTAATAAGCAAAGATTTGTTGTAAGAATCAAAATTTGCAATATCAAAAGCAGGAGTAGCATTTGCATTGAATGTTTTTATCTCCAAAAAGCCACTTTTATTATTTTCTGCAAGTAGAAAGTCTGGAAACTCTTGTGTATTTGTAGGTTGTCTAAAATAAATATTATTTCTTTTTAGCCACTCACTCACCCATTCTTGCAGTAAATCTCCAATAGCATCTTTGCCATAGTATTTTGCAGATATTCCACCAAGTATAATTTCAATACTACCAATTTGTTCTTTTATTTTAAATTCATTTACCAATAAATCATAAATTTCACTAGCTGTAACTTTTTTCATTTTTTCATTTTATTTATTTTGAAATTTTAATGCAAACCTACACAAAAAAAACATAAACTTATTATGTTTTTCCAAAATACTGCTGCTACTTTGCGCTGATGCCATAAAAAGACCTCCTAAATTTTGTAACGCAAAAAGCCTTCCCAAACTTTGGAAAGGCTTTTTATTTGGATATTTATTGTTTTTATTTTTTCTCCAAACTTTCCAATAATTTAGTACAAGTAGCATCTAAATCCGCACTTGACACATTTGAAAGAATAATCACACTATTTTTATTTTCCATATTCATTACCATTGATGAAGTATAGCCACCTGTACCGCCATCGTGAAAGTAAATATCTTTGTTAGCTTTTGATTTTAGGATAACCCAACCTAACCCCATTTTCATTTTTTCATTTACAGTAAATGTAGAAACTCTCGTCAGTGCAAGTTCTTTGTTGCTTGCTTGAAATTGTGCATTGACGAACTTTGACATATCCGTAACATTTGATAAAATCCCGCCTGCACCTACCAAAACATCAAAATCCCAATTTACTACTTCTTTTCCGCTTTCATCTAAACCTTTGACAAGGCGACTTTTGACTTGCTTACTGCCCACAAAAGAGTTTGTCATTTTGTATTTTTTAAATATCTTTTCGTTTAGTAATTTTTCATAACTACTTTTTTGAAGTTTGCCCAATGTAAAACCCAAAAGACCTGCTCCTAAGTTAGAATATTCAGATTTTTCTCTTGTCGTTTGGCTTTGTGCTAGTTCATTTTTGAGATAAGAATTTAGTTTTATTTCGTCATAATCTTTGTACGGGTTATCTGGGCTTACTTTCTCAAAATCTAAATTAGTGGGAAGTCCTGGAAGCCCTGATGTATGATTTGAAAGGCTTTTAAAGTCAATTTTAGCATTATTTTTAAATGGAAAATCATAAAATTTGCTAATATCATCATCAAGTTTTATTTTTTTCTCCAAAACTGCATTTGCAAGAAGTGTAGCAGTAAAAACCTTTGAAATAGAACCAATTTCAAAAACACTTTCTTTGTTGTCAATAGTTTTTAAGGAGTCATTTTCTTTGATTACGCCATAATAACGCACTTTTTCATTTTCAATAAAGGCAATAGATAATTGCGTTTTGTTGGGGAAATTTTTTGCTTTGTCAAAAATGATTTTAGCTTGTTCTTCACTTATGCCTGTGAGCGCATTGATGGTGGGTTTTCCTTCTGTTTGCTTTTTAAATGGATTCATCAAAAGCATATTTATTTTGGAATTAGCATCAATTGAAATCACTAATGTTGCCATATCCTTCTCACATTCAACTTTATATACATTTAGGGCATCTTTATTTTTGACAAAAGTTTTACTCTTTATTTTCCCAAATTTTGTATTCAAAAAAACGAGTGTTTCTTTTGTTTTTTCAAGTGATAATTTGCTTTGCATATTGGCATCAAACATAGCAAAAATGCCTTCAAAATCACCAGCGTTGTACTTTTTCTCGTATTGTTCTGCGACTGCTTTGCAGGCAAGATTTTCTGTTTGTGCCGTAGCAAGTTGGCTACCAAAAATTAGCACAAAAGCTAAAAAACAACTTTTTATAATATTTCTCATAAATATTCGTTTAAATGAAACCAAAAAACGCTATAAATGTGTTTTTATTGTTAATTATCTTTTAAATAACTTAAAAAATAAACTTTATGCTAAAATACGCCTTTCTTTTCTTCTTTCAAATAGCTTTTATTAGTGTTTTTGCCCAAAACAACCAAAATGCAGAACTAGATACTGTGGTACAAACGGGCAAATATAAACTTCCTGCAAAGGTGGTTTTGCCCAAAACCAAAAATTTCCCTATTGTGATTATGCTTGCAGGCTCTGGACCTATGGACAAAGACGTTAGTATTGGACCAAATAAAATTTTTAGAGATATTTCAGAAGGTTTTTTGAAAAATAACATTGCATCTATTCGTTACGACAAACGAACACTCACGTATGGCGCAGAAATAATGAAAGAATATGACAGTCTTAGCATTGAAAAAGAAACTATTGAAGATGCTTTGAGTGCCGTTGCGCTTGCAAAAACACTACCTAATGTGGATAAAAGCAATATTTGGATAATGGGACACAGTTTGGGTGCAATGTTTGCCCCTGCTATTGGCATAAATAAAAACGTCAAAGGAATTATTATGCTGGCTGGCACATCTCGTAATTTTGAGGATTTGGCGTTGGAACAATATGAGTATATTTATTCGTTGGACACCACGCAAACCGCCATAAAAAAGGAAATCAGCAACCTAAAAACGAAAATTCAAAATCTCAAAAAAATAGATAAAACAAATAAAATTACCACTTCTCCCAAAGATTTGCCGTTTTCTTTGCCACAAAATTATTGGTTGAGTTTGCAAAAAAATAGCCCTGAAAAGTTTGCAAAAGCACTTTTACAGAAACCTATTTTGGTTTTGCAAGGTGAAAAAGATTACCAAGTTTTGATGAAAGATTTTGAATTATTGAAAATTCTATTTCAAAAGCACAAAAAAGCAAGTTTCATTTCTTATCCTGCTCTAAATCATTCGTTTATGGAGAGTAAAGGTGCAAAAGGTGTACCAGCAGATTATATGGTTGCAGGCAAATTCTCTGAAAAAGCAATCAAAGATATGGCTGATTTTATTATCAAAAATAAGAAATAGAAGTATTTTTGATAAAATTTTCGTGGTTTGTGGGGGACACAAACCA
>JANYGM010000072.1 GCA_025362415.1 bacterium | reverse complement strand
TTCTAAAATAGAAATAAAAAAACTCTTTCCAATCCTGCGTGGACGCAAGAAAGATACAAAAAGCTCATTATTTTCTAATAATTCAACAAAAGGCGTTTTGTCTATAAAAACGTAATCATTTGTTATGATTGCTTCAGCGTTACTCACGCCATACGGAAATTTTATTTTATTTTTCATAAGGCAAAGATACGCTTTTTTGCAATGAAATAAATATGAATTTTAGAAATCCTGCATCAACTCAAATACAACTTATTGTATTCTTTTTTTTTCATTTTTAATACCCAGAAAACAAAAAAAATATGTTATATTTGCACCTGATAGTACCAAACCAATCATCCTTAGTACTATCTTTACAAGTAAATTTTTCAATATTTTTCAAACAACAACAAATTGTGAAAACAAACAACACTCTGCTACCTTTGGGAAGGCAACAACACATACACCTAGCGTGTATATGACTGGTGGAAGCACAACTTCCCCAACACGAACGAGAACAAATACAAGCTTAATGCGTGCTTTTGCCATGTTTTTCTCTTTATTTTTAGGCTATGGTAGCCTAAATGCGCAAGTTATTTCTACTATTGCGGGTACTGGTATAAGTGGTTTTTCTGGAGATGGAGGGCTTGCTACTACAGCCCAAACAAGCACTTACATATTAACAACTATTCCTACTAATGCAATAGGAGATATTTTCTTTGTAGATTATCTTAATAACCGCATTCGTAAAATAACTGCAAGTACTGGTATTATTACTACTATTGCGGGTACTGGTGTAATTGGTTTTTCTGGTGATGGCGGGATCTGCTACTGCTGCTCAAACTAATAGCCCTTGGGCTGTCGCACTTGCTACTAATGGAGACATCTATATTACTGATACAGAGAATAACCGTATTCGTAAAATAACTGTAAGCACTGGTATTATTACTACTATTGCGGGTACTGGTACAAGTGGTTTTTCTGGTGATGGCGGATCTGCTACTGCTGCTCAATTGACCCGTCCTGAAGGAATAATAATAGATGCAATAAATAATATTTATTTTTGCGACTATAATAATTCTCGTATTCGTAAAATAACAGCAAGTACTGGTATTATTACTACTATTGCTGGTACTGGCACAAGTGGTTCAACGGGAGATGGAGGACTTGCTACTGCTGCTAGTATTAGTAGTATAACAACTATTGCCTTAGATGCAAGTGGCAATGTCTATTTAGCTGGTGATGGAAATGCATATATTCGTAAGATAACAGTAAGTACTGGTATTATTACTACTATTGCTGGTACTGGCACAAGTGGTTTCTCTGGAGATGGCGGACTTGCCACTGCTGCCACATTTGGTGGAATTTGTTATGGGCTTGCGGTTGATGCAAGTAATAATGTATATTTTTCTGACTTTGTTAATAACCGTGTTCGTAAGATAACAGTAAGTACTGGTATTATTACTACCATTGCTGGTACAGGAACAAATAGTTCAACAGGAGATGGAGGATTGGCAACAGTTGCAACACTTGCCAATCCTTGTGCTATTAGTATTGATGCAACAGGTAAAATGTACATTGCGGAAAATGGTCGCATCCGTCAAATTACTAGTAGTTGCCTTACTATTACTATTACTATCAGCCCTGCAAGTCTTACAGGTGGTACAGTTGGTACTGCATACTCTCAAACTGTTACGCAAACGGGGCTTGTAGGTACGCCTGCCTGGTCTGTTAGTGTTGGTACTTTGCCTGCTGGTCTTAGTATTGCTGGTGCTACTGGGGTTATTTCTGGTACACCTACTACGGCTGGTACAGCTAGTTTTACAGTAAGCGTAACAAATGACGCTGGTTGTACACAAACCAAAGTGTATAGTATTGCAGTGGCTTGCCCTACACTTGTATTTACTAATACAACTGCTACTAGTGCAACTATTGGTACTCCTTATAGTTTAAATGCTGGGGTTACAGGTAATACTGCTAGTGTTGTTTATAGTGTTTCATCTGCTTTGCCTGCTGGTTTAAGTCTTGATACTGCTACTGGTGTTATTAGTGGTACACCTACTGCAATTACTGCTTCTGCTACGTATGTGGTTACTGCTACACAAACAGTTGCTTGTTTTGCGACACAATCTTATACTTTTGCAGTAACACCTCCTTGTAGTGCAGTTGTGTTAGGTCTTGCAAGTATTCCTAATGCTACTGTTGGCACGCCATATAGTCAAACGTTTACTGCTACTGGTGGTACGACTGGCGCAACTTATACATTTAGCACACCTGCACCTCAATTATCTGTTTTAGCTGGAAATGGTCTTACTTTGAGTGCTGCTGGCGTTCTTTCTGGAACTCCTAATTTCTCTACATCTATTACATTTAGAGTTACGGCAACTACTACGCCTAATAATTGTCCTGAATTTAAGGACTATACTTTTGTTATCAATCCAAATCCTGCTACAAGTGTAGATAACAGTTTAGCTAATTTGGTTAAAGTTTCTCCTAATCCTTCTAGGGGTGATTTTAATGTTGATTTTGGTACAATAAATATGACTAAATCTTCTGTATCTGTTTATGATGCACAAGGTAAAGTTGTATTTACTTCTGAAAATAACAGTAATTTGATGGTTATTTCTTTGGAGAAATTTGCTAATGGTATTTACTTGTTAGAAGTGAAGACTGCAAACGGTAGAATTACTAAGAGATTAAGTAAAAACTAGCCCTCAAATAGCCCCAAAAAAGCTCCCTAACCCCCAAAGGGGGGATAAAGACAGCAAAAATGCATTGTTCCCCTTTGGGGGTTAGGGAGCTGCATTGTTCCCCCTTCGGGGGTTAGGGGGCTAACATCAATAAAGACTGATTACCTTTATTGATGGAAGATTAGGATAACAAAAAGCACTCTTTAAACCTAAGGTTTAAAGAGTGCTTTTTATTTATTGAATGGTGAATATTAAAATATTAGCAGTGAATGTTGAGGTGTCAGTATTAAATATTGAAGTATTAATGTTGAATATTGAGGTATCAGCGTTGAATACTAAGATGTCAGCGTTAAATATTGAGGTGTTAGCGTTGAATGTTAAGATGTCAGCGTTGAATGTTGAGATGTCAGCGTTGAATGTTGAGATGTCAGCGTTGAATGTTGAGATGTCAGCGTTGAATTTTGAGATGTCAATGTTAAATATTGAGGTGTTAGCATTGAATGTTGAAGTGTCAATACTTAATACTCTATTTTATCCCATACTTCATTAAATTTCTTCCCAATACAGTTCATCTTTCACAAAAATCACCACTATTGCGTG
>JANYGM010000046.1 GCA_025362415.1 bacterium | reverse complement strand
TATGAGTTGTGAGTTATGAATACAAAATATTAGTATTTGATTACTTATTATGCTGCATTTTAACTCACAACTCACAACTCACAACTTACAACTCACAACTATTTAATGTCTGAAGAAACCAAAAATATGTTGCTTTTGCTCTCCATTCCTTTGAGTGGCGGTTTTGTGGGTTGGTTTACCAATTGGCTCGCTTTGGTGATGACTTTTAAGCCACTAGAATACTGGGGAGTGCGTCCTTTTGGCTGGCAAGGCATTATTCCCTCAAAAGCTGGGCGTATGGCAGAGATTGCCGTTGATATGATAACGACAAAACTCCTCTTCATTAACGAGCGTTTTGACCAAATTGACCCCAAAGTTGTTGCAAAAGAGATGCTTCCAAGCCTTACAGAACTCTCTCGTAGGCTCATCAATGAAGTGATGGAAACACAAGCCCCAAATATCTGGAAAAATACCCCTGATATGATTAAAACCCGTATTTATCAGAGTGTTTCAGAAGATTTGCCTGCTGTGGTAGAGCAAATGCTAGAAGATATTAAAACTAATCTGCCCGAACTTTTAGATGTCAAAAAAATAGCTGTACGCACACTCACACGCAATAAAGAACTTCTAAACAAGATGTTTCAGAAGTGTGGAGAGAAAGAATTTAAGTTTATTGAGGTTTCTGGTTTGTATTTTGGCTTCTTGTTAGGACTTCCTCAAATGGTGGTTTCGTACTTTTACAATCCTTGGTGGTTTTTACCACTTTTTGGGCTGATTGTAGGCTATTTGACCAATGATTTGGCATTGCGTTTGATTTTTGAGCCACTTTATCCCAAAAAAATACTTGGTTTATTTACCTTTCAAGGACTTTTTATCAAAAGACAAAATGAAGTTTCTGAAGTTTATTGCAAAATGGTTAATAATGAGATTTTGACTACTGAAAGTATGTTTGAGTACGTAATGCGTGGTCCTGGTTCTGCTAAAATGGCGCAACTTTTGGAAACACAAGTGCATCAAATCATAGAAAAAGCCATAGGAAACTCCAAACTTATGGTAGAAACCGTTGTAGGAAAACGCCTAGAAGCCATCAAAAACATTGCCTCCTACCGTATTATACAAGAAATGCCCATTTCTGTCCGTTCTATTTTTGATTATACAGAAAAATCTTTAGACTTAGAAAATGAGCTTTTACGCAAGATGAAAGCACTTTCTCCCAAAGAATTTGAAGGTTTTTTGCGCCCAGTTTTTCAAGAAGATGAAATGAAACTTATTTTAATAGGAGCATTTTTAGGACTTTTGGCAGGTTTTGCACAATATTATTTTTTGTTTTAGGATTTTTTTAGAGATTAGAATAATTATTCATTTTTATTGATTAAAATAATTTAATTGGTATGATTATTGCTGATATTTTTCATATCAAATTATCTTCTTATCAAACCATTACTAAAATTTTATTGTATGAAAAAAATACTCTTCTCTATCATTTGTCTTTTACTCGTAAACTTCGTTTTTGCGCAAGTTGTGGATAGTGTGGCAGTCAAAACTACCACAAAAACAACCAAAACTATTAAAAAAACTACCACAACCACAATAGTTACAACAGAAAAGATAGACACAATCTATCAAAATGATACTATCCGCAAAAAAAACAGAAGAATTAGGGTTGTGGCTACGGAAAAGAAAAATATCATCAAATTAGCTACTTTTGGTATCAATTATGAGAGAGTGTTGAGTAGTAGAATTACAGCACAATTTAATACGCATTATTTATTTAAAGGTCAAAACACAGCAAGTAGTGGTAATGGTAGTGGGCAAACTTTAACCACAGAATCTTCTGGTTTTGGTGTGGGCGCAGAAGTAAGATTTTATCCTAAATCAGCCTTAAATGGCTTTTTTGTTGGGCTTTCACCTAGATACCAAAACTATAATTTTAGAGTACCCAATGGCACTACTGATAACGGTAGCCCTGCTGACGCAAAAGCCAACTGGAATGCCTATAATGTTGCGCTACTTTTAGGCAAACAATGGGTTTTTAATGATATTATTTCATTTGAAGTTTATGGTGGTCCTGCCTTTGTAGGTGGAGTTTTGGAAATCACCAAAGGAAATAGAGATGCTTTTACACTCTTTGGTACAGGTGCTAATACAGGTGTAACACTCAGATTTGGCATAACTGTTGGTTTTGCCTTTTCAAAAAAATAAAGATTTTAATAATAAAATAATCATAAATTTTTCACTTCAATTCTATCTCCATGAAAAAAAATCTCTTTTCTATTATTTGTTTTTTAATGGCAAACTTCGTGTTTGCGCAGGTTGTGGATAGCACAACAGTCAAAAAAACGACAAAAACAACCACTACTGTAAAAACAACTACCACAATAGTAACCACAGAACCTATTGATAGCGTAAAACTTGCAAAATCCGCTAAAAAAACTAAAAAAAACAAAAAGGAAGATGAGGATAAAGACATTCCAACTGACAAAAAAAACATCATTAAGACAAACCTCACAAGTTTTTTTCTGGCTACTTTTCACCTCAATTATGAAAGAGTCATCAACCAAAAAGTAACTCTTCAACTAGGAGCATATTATACATTTTGGGGCAATGGAGGGATTTTTAGTAATAATAACAATAGTAATAATAATAATAATGGTAATGGACTTTACGGATTTGGTATTACGCCAGAAATAAGGTATTATCCTAATGGAGTAGCTCCAATAGGCTTTTTTGTGGCATTTTCTCCCAGATTTCAATATTATGTAGATAGTTATGAGTCATATAATAATAATGGTCAGTTTGGCTTGTCAGAAACCAAAACAGCAACATTAGGTGCAGGATTTATTGTGGGCAGACAATGGCTAATAGGAGATGCCATTTCATTAGATTTATACTTAGGACCTAGCGTGAATGGAGTGATTAGCAGAAACGTAACAGGCTATAATTATAACTCTAGTTTACCTTATGCTTCCACTATTGGTTTTAGGCTTGGTTTAACCGTTGGTTTTGCATTCTAAAAAATTTGTATAAAATTCTGAAAGGTAGGCTATTCAAAAGATATAATGAACTTCCCGTTTTTGAATAATGTATACTGTGAATGGGAAGGATTTCGGAAAATAAATTTGTATTAGTTCCAGCGGAACGGCACTAGCAAGAGCTAGTTTTATAGAAACACCATTGTATTTATAAATATGTTGCTCCGCTGGAGCTAAATACATTTTTTTGACCAGTTTTCTATAAATATGTCAGTCCGCTGGACTTCAATACATTTTCCGAAATCCAAGCCGTTCACAGTATAGTTTATGTTATGATAATATCAAAATGGCACATAGAAAACTGATTATAAACATTTTGTATTCATCACAATTCACAATTAAAAATTCACAATTAGTTATAGCACTTTGTTATCTTGTTGATAATGTTCTCTCTATCAGAATTCCTACTAATTTACACCAAATCTTGTGTAGGAAACTTAAAATTAAGGTCATTATTTTCCATCTGGCGCATTTCTTGCTTAATATCATAAAAATCTCGCCTAGCAATATAAATATCTTGCTGAATTTGCGCATAGGTTTCGTCCCATTCATCTTGTATCTTAATAGAAAAAGAAAAATCATCTTCTTGCTTTCTATCCACCATATTTTTTATTTTAATCAAAGTAGTAGGATTGATACAAAACTTAGCAAAAACTTCTATTTTTGCAGGTTTTTTGTAGGTTATTTCTGATTTTCTGTTAAAAATAACATAATCTTTCCCCAATAGTTGGTGCAAAATCATAGAATAAATAGGCTCTGCAGCCCCGTAGATAGTATTTCCTTGCAAAACACCACCAAAACCTTTGGTATGCCATTTTGCAGGAAATTTTACGTGAATTTCGTTCATTTCTGGTGATATATAAGTAATTTTGCCACCAGTACGAAAGTAAGCAGGAAGCAAATTAAGACGCAAACGCAACCACCACATTTTGAGTGTTTCTTTTTTTATTAGATTGTTCATAATAGTATTTTTTAAGTTAAATTTAAAGCCACTTGGCAATTTAAAATACTATCCTAAAAATGTTTTATTTGGTTTATTTGTTCCTTTTTGTAGCGTTTTTTTGCTAGAAAACTT
>JANYGM010000026.1 GCA_025362415.1 bacterium | reverse complement strand
GTGGCAGAAGTTTGCGCCCTTACAGTGTAAGTTGCTGATACAACAGGTACAGTGGGTGTACCAGAAATAACTCCAGTAGTTGTACTGATACTAAGACCAGCAGGCAAGGCAGGTGTTACAGAATAAGTAAGTATTCCAACATTAGCCGTAGCACCACCATTTAAGTTGTAAGCCGTTCCAACTGTTGCATTTGGCGATATAACTGTTGTATTCGCAAATGTGATAGTAGGACAAACAACTGCAAATGTATAGTTTTGTGTAGCGAAACAAGTGGCAGAAGTTTGCGCCCTTACAGTGTAAGTTGCTGATGGTGTAGCTACCATACTAGCAGGCACACTAGTAATAGCACCAGTTGCTAGATTCATACTAAAACCAGCAGGTAAAGCAGGTGTTACAGAATAAACAAGCGTTCCTGTACTAGCTGTAGCACTACCATTTAAACTGTAAGTTGTTCCAAGAATTGCATTTGGCGAGATAACTGTCGTATTCGCAAATGTGATAGTAGGACAAATTGGCACACTACCAAACTCATAAGCACCCATATCAGGCGTTGTTGCATTACGACTTGCACCTAAAATGTCAGTTGCAACTCCCGCAATAGGAGTTCCTAAGTTATTTAGTGTTATTGCAGTTGGTAGCAAATTAGTGGTAGTAGTAAATGTTGGATTTATGTTTACAGAAGCTGCATTCTGACCAAAACCCGTCACCATATTAGCAAGAGATACTCTGTCTGTTACCCCTATATTTCCGAGAACACCTTGTGTTCCGCTTACGAAATAATTATTATTATTCATATTTGCAAAAGCAGTATTGGGTGCATCAGAGTAGATAGCATAAGATTTAGCAAGTGCAGCATTGCTATTTACTAAGTTTGTAGCAAAGATATTGTTACGAATATCTAAGTTAGTAACTGTTGTTGCTATATGAACCGCCATTGATAATGTACCACCTACATCACCTACAAAAGTACCACTACCTAAATTAATACTGTTGTTGTAGAGTTTCACACTGCCAGTATTACCAGTTATTCTAAGACCAATAATCAAATCAGTAGAAGTAGAACCATTCCAGCCATCACCTCTAATATTAGCAATAGAATTATTAGAAATAGTAAGGTTAGAAGTAGCAGAACCAGTATTAATTTGTATCCCTTTTCCTCCATATCCACCAGTACCAATGTAGGCTATATCACTAATAGTATTGGCATTGAAAGTGCTGTTAGTAACATTGCCAGCTATATTAATGCCAATAGGATTAGTCAAAGTAGTAATAATGTTAATGATGCTATTTCTTGTAACTTGCAAACCATTGTTATTACTAAAAAACATTCCTCTAAATCCAATATAATCAGCCACCGCAGCAGAACCAACAGTATTTTGCGTTATTACATTACCCGTTTCACCAACACTAGCTCCAGATATTGATATGCCATACGCTGACCTAGCAACTGAATTATTTTGTATGGTAGTATTGTTGTTTGCAGTAGTAGCAATACTTCCTGCTGTAGCACCATCACCACTAAATATACCAATAAATGTAGTTGTGGGGGCTTGCCCTAGTACATTCAAGTTTTTGAAAGTATTATTTGTAGCACCATCAGTTAAATTGCTACCATTCCAGATAACCATAGAAGAAGTGCCTACATTTGTATTTGAGATAGTCAGATTACGTGTAGTACCGCCCACAATATTACTCCCATCAATAGTAACAAAATCAGCTCCATTTAATTTGATAATAGTAGCTGCACTAGCACCAGTAATAGTCGGACTAACACCTACTGCAGGCTTGATAGTCAATGTATTAGTAGCACTTGCACTTACATTATTATTGATAGTGATAGGAAATGTTTCTGCTGGATAGGTAGCACTTATCAAAGAAAACACAACTGCACCGCTTAAACAACCACTATTATTATAGGCATCTACCGCTGCTGTGAGTGTTGGATAAGTGCCACCAGTCCCTACTGTATAAGTACCCGCTGCTAAAGAGGTACAAGGAGCAGCATTTACATTTACTGCAAACGTATAACTTTGGGTAGCAAAACAAGGGGCAGAAGTTTGTGCCGTTACAGTATAAATAGTTGATACTGTAGATGCAGTAGGAGTACCAGAAATAACTCCAGTACTTGGATTAAGACTTAATCCAGCAGGCAAGGCAGGAGAAACAGTATAAACTAACGCCCCTACTCCTGTTGCACCAGCATTTAGGTTGTAAGGACTACCCACTGTGCCATTAGGAGCAGTAGTATTGATAAATACAATAGGAGTACAAGCTACAGCTACTACCAATAATGTATATGTCCCTGTTTGTGTACCACTACTTACAACGACAGTAAATATGCCTGTAGTTGTAGGGACACCAGAAACAATTCCAGTAGTAGAAGTAGTAGTAGTAGGAAGAATAGTTAAACCTGGGGGCAATCCTGTAGCACTCCAAGCAACTGCACCACTATTGGAGAATGTAAAAACATAAGCCATACCAACTGTTCCAAGAGGTAAAGTAGAGCCAGAAACAGGACTTATTTGTGCATTGAGCCTACTATAGCCTAACAGTAAAAACAAAAATACAGCAAAGACACGCATTATGCTGGTGTTTGTTTTAGTTTTGAGATTTTTCATTATTTTTTGGATTTAGTTGAAAGAAATGGAAGATATAAAACCTAGTATTGCAAAACTCTAATTTATTTTAGGTATTTCCTATACCTAAAAAGGACTAAATTTGTTTTTTATAGCTTTACATCTTTTTAACGTCTCAAAACTACCTAATCTTTTTTGCATTGTCAATAGCCTAAAAAGGCTATTTTTGATTTTTTATTAAAAAAACCTACAATAGGCATTTTATCTGTGCATCTGTGGCAACAATATTACGTAAATTTCAAAATCTCTTGCTTAATATCTTCCGCAGAATTTTGAAGAATAAAGTCCTCAAAATCACCATTATTGTTGTCTTTTTTTGCGCCAAAATGCGTTTTAAAACGGGTAATAAAATCTCCTAATTCTTTGCCTTCTAAGTTGGTAAGTGCCATAATAATTTTTCCATTGAATTTCTCTGCTATTTTGATAGCTTTTTCTTCTTTAATTTTCTCATCTTCAATAAGTTGATAAAGATTTGCGTCTTTAAAAGAATCAGCAATCATTGGTAAATATTCCTCTCTATTTTCCTTTGAAAAATAATGTTTTTGGACGTTATTTTCTTCCAACCAATCCGTAAATTTGCTAACTGTGGTACGCTGTTCTATGCGTTTTTCAGTCGTTTTTGAGGTGTCAAAATACGGTTTGTAAGAAAAATAAGGAGAAGTAACGACCCACTCAAACATCTGTTCTAGTGTTTGGAAACCATTTTCCCAATAGGAGAAATCTAGTTTCAAAAACTCAATTATTTTTTTAATGTCTAAGCAAATAGACAAATCCGTTTTATAATGTCCATCTGCACGCCTATACACGTAGGAAAGTCCAGTTTCACCAAATTTGAGGTTAAAACGGTGAAACATTTTCCCTAATAAATTTCCTAAATCATTGAAACACAAAAAGTTATAGGTACTTTCAAAAAAAGTGGATTTTACACAAAAAAAATCCACCTGAAAATCTAAGTAAGCAGTAGAAAAAATATGCCCAGAAGACTTAAACTTACTGATTTTGAGGTCGTTGGTGATGCTTTTGGTTAAATCTTGCCAGTTATTATAATTATTTTGTGCTAAAATTTCTTGTGAAACCAAAATATCCACATCTCCAAAAGTTGGTTTTGATGCATAATAACGAGGTATTTTATAATATTTTCCTAGTTTTTGGTCAAGATATGGTGTAATATCTGCTATTATTTGCAAATATTTTTCTTTGTCCACACGCCCTAAGTTCATTAAAAGTCCGCCCATAGTCGTATATTGATGTATTTATTGATTATATTATTGGTATTCTAAAACTTAAAATTAAGTAATATTTGAGAAATAACAACTTATTTGTTAAGTTTGTCTTTTGTTTGTGAGGTAAAAAGTTACACTTCACACCTCACACCTCACAATTCACAATTAAAAAATAGTGTTCAACAAAATTCTTATCATTAGGCAAAGTTCTATTGGCGACATCATTCTCACTACGCCACTAGTGCGTTGTGTGCGTCAGGCGTACCCAAACGCACAAATTGATTTCCTCACTAACCAAGAATTTACTGATTTGGTGCGCCACAATCCACATATTTCTAATGTTATTACTTATGATAAAAAAACGGGGTTTGCGGGACTTTATGCCCTCAAAAAGCAGCTTATGGCAGAAAAATACAACTGGATTATTGATTTGCATAATAGTTTGAGAAGTAGGTTTTTGCGTTTGTTTTCAAAGATAATTTCAGATGTAAAAGAAATTTCTGTTTATGAAAAACCTTATATGGCAAGAAAATTACTTATCAATTTTAAGAAAGATATTTATCCAAAACCATATAAAAAAGTGCTTTTAAAGTATTTTGATGCACTTTCTGACGCAAATGCAGGGCAAAATATTCAGTATGATAAAAGTGGTACAGAAGTTTTTTTTGGAGAAGAAAACACTAAAAAAATCAATGATTTATTAGAAAATAATACTCAAATTATTACTATTTGTCCTGCTGCAAGTGCTTTTACTAAGCAATGGTTACCAGAATATTTTGCAACACTTATCAAAAAACTTTTTGAATATTATAATCCTGATAATCAAAATAAGCATCAAAACAATATTAAAATCATATTGTTAGGTGGAAAAGCAGATATTTCTGTTTGTGAGAATATAAAAAAAATGGTTGATAACCAGCTAAATAATCAATATAGTACAGATTTAATTATTTTGGCAGGGAAATGTAATTTGTTAGATTCTGCGGCACTTTTGGCACGTAGCAACGTGATTATTACGAATGATACAGGTATGATGCACCTTGCAGAAGCACAAAAAAAGCCTGTTTTGGCTATTTTTGGCTCTACTGTAGAGGCTTTTGGTTTTTATCCATTTTTAGAAAAAAGCAATATTGTAGAAGAAGATTTGGCTTGCCGTCCTTGCTCACAAAGTGGAGAAAATGCTTGCCCAAAAGGTCATTTTAAGTGTATGAAAGACATTTTACCAGAAAAAATATACGAAATAGCAATTAAAATGATGCTTTGATGTGTGATATATTTTTTATTTTAGGTCTGTACCGTAGGGAAACGAAGGTCAGACCAGAAATAAAAAATATCCTTAAAAATAAGCAGTTAGGATAAACAAAAACATAAAACAATTAAAATGAACACAAATAGCAATTTGCCAAGAACTGCTTTAATAGTAGGTGCAACAGGGCTTGTGGGTGAAAGTCTTTTACATATATTACTAAAAGATGCCACATATACACAAATAACGGCACTTGTAAGGAAAAAATTACCAGAAAATGAGCAAAATAATTTAGTTATCAATAACCCAAAGTTTACTCAAATAGAGATAAATTTTGATGCAATAGAAAAATACAAAGAGGTTATCAAAGCAACTGATGTATTTTGTTGTCTGGGAACTACTATTGCGGTGGCAGGCTCAAAGGAGAACTTCCGTAAGGTGGACTTTGATTATCCGCTAGAAATAGCCAAAATAGCAAAATTTAATGGAACTGATACGTTTTCTATTGTTACGGCAATGGGCGCTGATGCAAGTTCTAGTGTATTTTACAACCAAGTCAAAGGAGAAATAGAAGATAGTATTGCCAAACTTTCATTTAAAAGTTATAATGTTTTTCGTCCTTCTTTGCTTTTGGGAGATAGAAAAACTTTTCGTTTTGGAGAGAGTATAGGCAAGTTTTTTGCAAAAGGTTTGAGTTTTTTAATGACTGGTGGGCTAAAAAAATATCGTGCTATACAAGCTGATGCGGTGGCTTTTGCTATGTTTAATCTTACCAAACTCGCACACGAGGGCATAAATGTTTATGAATCAAATAGATTGCAGGAGGTTTTTGAATTAGGAATTAGGAATTAGGAATTAGGAATTAGGAATTAGGAATTAGTAATTAGAAATTAGAAATTAGAAATTAGGAATTAGAAATTAGGAATTAGGAATTAGGAATTAGGAATTAGGAATTAGGAATTAGGAATTAGAAATTAGAAATTAGGAATTAGAAATTAGGAATTAGGAATTAGGAATTAGGATTTTTTAATGAATATAAAATATTAGTAAAGAAAACTGCATTTAAAACCCTGAAAGGGTTTAACTATCATAACCCCACGTGGAACGTGGGGAACGGCTAGAAATGGTTACTTACATCTAATAAAATTACCTAAAATTTGGTAATTAAGGAATTTGGATTTACTTTTGGGAAAATTAAGGTCAATTACGAATTAACAATTACGAATTACGTTTTTTTATTTACAACTCACAATTCATAACTCACAACTCACAATTACTAACTATTTTAATGGATTATCTTAGAGGTCTTTTAGGGATTACTGTGTTCCTTAGCATTGCATATCTTTGCTCCAACAACCGCAAACACATTAATTGGCGACTTGTGGCTACAGGCGTTGCACTTCAAATTATTTTTGGCGTTTTGGTGCAAGAAGTTGAGTATGTTAAAGCTGCCTTTAATAGTATTGGAAATGGTTTTACTACGTTTATTGGTTACACAGAAGCTGGTACTAAATTCTTGTTTGGTGGGCAGCTCTCTAGTGGTGGCGGAAATGCAGGTTTTATTTTTGCTTTTCAAGTTTTGCCTACCATTATTTTCTTTTCTACTGTATCTGCTGGGCTTTATTATTTGGGTATTTTGCAAAAAATAGTCTTTGGGATTGCGTGGGTGATGTCCAAAACAATGTATCTTTCTGGTGCAGAAAGCCTTTCTGCGGCAGGAAATATTTTTTTAGGACAGACAGAAGCACCACTTTTGGTACGCCCTTTTATCAAAAAAATGACTATTTCTGAAATAAATTGCTTAATGACAGGCGGAATGGCAACGCTTGCAGGCGGTGTTTTGGCATATTATGTAGTGCTTTTGGGTGGTCCTGAGAAGAGTAATCAAGCTATATTTGCGGCTAATTTGTTGATGGCATCTGTGATGAATGCGCCAGGTGCTATTGTAATGTCTAAAATGCTATTCCCTGAAACAGAGGCAATAGAAACAAAATTAGAAGTTTCAAAAGAGTCGTTAGGCAGTAATTTGATTGATGCAATGTCTATTGGAGCTGGTGATGGCTTAAAACTTGCTTTAAATGTAGGTGGAATGTTACTGGCTTTTATTGCAGTGGTGGCACTTCTCAACGGTATTTTGGGTGGAATTGGTGGAATGATAGGCATCAATGATGGTATAAAAAGCTATACAAATGGTATTTTCTCTACTTTATCTTTAGAATATATTTTGGGACTGATTGGGCAACCTATAGCGTGGCTAATGGGTGTAGAGTGGAAAGATTCTCTTGCGGTTGGTAGCCTTATTGGTCAAAAAACTGCTTTAAATGAAGCTATTGCCTATACACAACTTGCAAAATTCAAACTTGATGGCGTTATTAGTGAGCGTTCTATCTTTATTTCTACTTTTGCTCTGTGTGGTTTTTCTAATTTTAGTTCTATTGCTATCCAAATTGGTGGTATTGGTGGTATGGCACCAGAAAGACAAGGCGACCTTTCTAGGCTAGGAATGCGTGCATTACTTGGTGCGTCTTTGGCGTGTTTTATGACTGCAACCATTGCAGGTGCGTTGAGTTCGTTGTAAAATAGTAGTTGTCTAACAATTTTTTTAAATCAATAGTTTTAACCCTATTTTTATAAAAATTGTTAGATAACTTAGATAACGACATTGATAAATTGTATTCAGCCCCAGCAGGGCGTTATATTTATAGGAAAATAAGTGTATTTTGTATTCCGCTCCAGCGGAGCGAGATATTTATGACACTATAACTA
>JANYGM010000428.1 GCA_025362415.1 bacterium | reverse complement strand
CTTTTTGCGGTTTTTATGGGCTACCAAATGGGTAAAAAAGTAATCAATTTAGGGCTTGTGCAAACCATTGATTTTAAACTTATTCCAGATGATGAGTCCATTGGTGAGGTAGTGGTGAGTGGTCGTAAAAAGGATAATCCTGCGTGGGCAATCATCAGAAATGCCGTAAAAAACAAAGCAAAAAATTCTCCAGCCAACCTTGATGCCTATCAATATGATATGTACAACCGTTTGGAAGGATATATCCGCCCTAATGGAAAAGGAATTAGTAAGATGAAACTTTTGAAAGAAATGCAAAAAGTTTCATCAAAATACCCCCAACTCAAAGATGAAAAAGGGCTTCCACTTGTGCCTATTATTGTGAGTGAAGGCGTAGGAACGAAATATGTTAGCAAAAAACCAAAAAGAGATAGAGAAATTATTACCAATTCCAATATAAATGGGATTGGTATAGAAAATACAGAAGGTTTGGGAGATATTTTGACAAAAAGTAGTGTTGCAAATTTTAATTTTTATAATAACGAAGTTGTTATTTTTCAGAAATATTTTCTTTCGCCTGTGGCTGACGGCTGGCGTGTAATGTATGATTATGACCTTTTAGATAGTGTAATGGTGGATAAAGATTTTTGTTACAAGCTTAATATTGTACCAAAAAATTCTTCTGATTTAGCATTCGTTGGCACACTTTGGATAACTAAAAAAGATTTTGCTATTAAAAAAATAGAGGCACGAGCCAGCGACAATGCTAACATTAACTTTGTGAGTGGTATCAAAATTAACCAAACTTTTGCGCAAGTAGAAACAGGTGTTTGGTTGCCAAAAAATATTGATTTTGAGATGCAAGTCAAAGATATTTCTGATTTAATCCCAGAAATGTATATGAAAACACATATTGATAATAAAAACTATATCATCAATAAACAAAAAGAAATAGATTTTTATGATGAAAAAGCGTCAGATGCCAAAACTATTGCCACAAAAGATACTACTTTTTGGAAAGAATTTCGCAAAGATAGTAGCCTTGTAAACCAATTAAATGTTACTTCTTTGATTGATAGTATGAAGGCAATTCCTGCGGTGCGGTCTTATACACGTACACTTACGGTGATTGCTTCTGGCTATTTTGAAGGCTCAAAAATAGAAGTTGGGCATTGGGCGAGGTTTTATGCTTGGAATAACATTGAAGGTCACCGTTTGGGCTTTGGATTTCGTACTAGTTCACTTTGGAGTAGAAAAATTCGTTTTGATACACGCATTGCGTATGGCACAAACGACCAAAAAATAAAATATAATGCCCATTTGCGGTATATTTTTGCGTATGGCAAGAGATATGCAGCTATTGGAATACGCCGTTTGGAGGACATTGAGCCTCTTATTCAGCTAAATCTGTATGAAAATCTGCCACAACTTTTCCTTGCTGCCAACCGTTTTGGAAACATTACAAATGTACGCCCATTTTTCAAGCAAGAAACCACTATTTATGCAGAAAAACGCATCAATTTTGATTTTTTGCAGAAAATTATATTCTCACATCGTGTCCTAAAACCGCTTTATAATTTTGGTTATTATACACAAGAAGGCATTACAGAAATTTCTACAGACCTCACAACATCAGAAATTACTTTGCAAAGTATTTATCAAAAAGGCTCAAGTAGAACGCAACTAGACCCAGATACAGAAATCAATTTGTCGGGAGTTTCTAGACCAAAATTTAGCTTGACAGGTGTTATTGGGCTAAAAGATGTTTTTGGAAGTCAGTTTGAATATCAAAAAATATTTTTGGATATTTCTCAAAATAATATTCGTACAGGCTCTTTGGGTTCTGCTAATTATGCTATCAATGTGGGGCATATATTTTCACCTGCGCCTTATCCGTTGCTTAAAACGCATTTGGGGAATAATACACCATTTTTTGTGAATAGGGCATTTAATATGATGCAAGGCTTTGAATTTGTGAGTAGTTCTTATGCCTCACTTAGTTATACACAGTTTTTTGGCGGTTTTATTTTAGACCGTATTCCTTTGATGAAAACTATCAACAAAAAACTCAAATGGCGTTTGCTGACAAGTTTTAATATGTTGTATGGTACAATGAATGAGAGAAGTCTGCGCCTTTTGCCTACGCAAACTGCTAGTGGCGAGCCTATTACGCCTTTTTATATCCTTTCTCCAAACAAACCTTATATGGAAATTGGCTATGGAATAGATAATATTTTCAAATTTTTTAGGATAGATTTTATCCACCGCCTGAATTATTTAGAAAATGATGGCGCAAAATCTTTTGGAGTAAAGTTTTTGGCGCAAATCAAATTATAAAGTCATATCTATTCATACAAAAAACAGGAAACATAAAATACATTATTTGTACTTTATGTTTCCTGTTTTTTTGTTGCAAAGATTTTTTATTTGGTTTTTGGTTCTCTGAAAGCTTTATCCAAAATTTCTTCAAAATTTTCTGGATATTTTTCATTAAACTCGTTGGTTTCTATCAAATCAATAGAAAATTGTATCATCTCAAAACCAGCATAATCAATGCTATTATGTACGAAAAGCGTTCCAGAATCAGCATTATAGCACCAAAAATCAAAGATAATTTCTTTTGTATCTTCGTCAATGACGTGATAAAAATGTGCCTCAAACCAGCGTTCTTCTTCTTCACTAAAAAGATTACCAATATTATTCATATCTATTTGTGCGGCTTCTTCTTCTCCAAAATAAAGGTCGGCGCAATAAATAAGTTGTTGTTTTTGGATAGCTGACAAAGTAGCAAGATTTTTGTTTTCTTCGCTAAAGATGTCTATCATCTTAAAAGTGATATTTTCCATATTGGTTTTTAATAGTTTGTATTTAAGTTACAATTCACAATTATTTAGTCCAAAATCTTAAAAATCTTCTCTTCAAGGCTATTTTTCTCGTTGAGGTCGTAGTTTTTAGTGTATTTTTCGTCTTTTTTGTCAAAAATAATGACTTTTCCGCAAGTTTTTTCACCAATAATCAGCGTGATTTGCTCGTCTCCTTTGGTAAAAACAAGTGCATATTTTGCTACAAATGGACAAGATTTGAAAATTTTTGTTTCGTAGTTTTTCACTTCCAAACACGTTTCTTGTAGCTGTTTTTTATGCCTTTTAGAAATATCAATTTTCTTTTTTATTTGGTAATCAGCTACATATTGTTTATTTTTGTCTTGGCTATCCAGTTTTGTGGCGTAGTTTTCTACCTCAAAAAATGCCACATCAGAATGATTTTGAACAACTAAAACTTTATTTCCAAAAATTGGGTGGTCTTTTTCTTGGGCATTGGCGCACCCAAACGTAAGGCTCAAAAACGCACACAAAGCAATTATTAGTATATTTTTCATATTTTATAGTTTTTGAAAATGTAGATAAATAATTAGGAATTGTGAATTAGAAATTAGGAATGAATACAACTAATACATTGTTTATCAATATTTTAACTCGTAATTCATAATTCACAATTTCTAATTCCTAATTTCTAATTAAAAGGTTATTCGTAAGAAATTTTTGCGGATTTGATAGGATTTTGAGGTTTGCTACCAGCCTTGCTTTTTGTGTATTTTACTGTGTTTGAGAGAAGTCCGTCCCAATCTGCAGCATCAGTTTTCAAATAACTAATCTCCTCGTGTAACGCCTGCAAAAAGCTAGTGAGGAAAAATCCACCAGTATTATTGCAATAAGAATACTCACCAGGACTTGCACCAGCAAGAATTATATTACCTCTTGACTTGATAAAAAGTTTTTCTAATTTTTCTTTTTTCAATGAAATATTAGAACGTGCAGAAAGAGAATTAGACTCAACAAACTGATTTACGCCAATGTCGGAGTTGCAACAATCACCAAAAACTAGGTTTAATCTTGCGCCTTTTTTCACCAATTTATTATAAACTTCCGACAAACCCATTGAGGTTTCGTTAGAAAGTTTTTGATAATTATTGTACGTAAGAGCCATATACGGATATTTGTCTGTCTGATTAGACCAACGGAAACCGTGACCAGAATACGCAAAAATCACAATATCATTGCTTGAAGGATTGATGTTGTCAATAGTATTATTGATATTTTGTTTTGTGAAATTCTTATCATTTATCAAATATTTTTCCAATTTGATGCCCAAAGTTTCAGCAATACCATCAAATTCGTTTACCATTACTCTGGAATCAGCAGCACAACTTTCGCCAATATCACCAATTAAGCTATTAGATACCATAATAACGTGCAGTTTTACATCTTTACTACCTGCATTTGTGTTGGTATTCGTGTTAGTATTAGTTTGTGTATCTGTCCAAATTTGTTTTAGGAGCTTGTATTGCGGTTCGTCAGTCCTAAAAAACTGCTTCAAATAGGCATCATTCAACTGTTCTGCTTTTACGGCAGTGTAACTATCCACTTTTTTGAAACTTTCGGGCTTAAACTCGGGGTCGTCACTTACGTAAGGCAAGCCATCTTCATCTTTCTCATCATCATTATCTTTTTCAGTAAATGCCCAAATGAAAGTGTCGGGGTTATAGTTATCTGTTTCGTTAGTTTTTTTGGTGATAAAAGTAGGCTTTGAACCTGTCATAATAAAGTAATTTACTTTATCCTCCGTTACATTGCTAGAGTTATATTCCACATTAACGACACTATATTTTTTGTCAATAGTGTAGGCAATACGCATATAACATTCTTTTTCATTGAAATAAACCATAAAACCCTTGTAGGTATTTTTGGCATCATCTGTGAACTTTATTTCATATAGATTTTGGGCAGTGGCATTGGTGGCGGTAAGCCAAAGAAAGCAGCCAAAGACCAGTGTAAAAATTTTGATTTTCATAACTGTTCGAGATTAGATTTTGAAAGATTTTTGAAAGAGATTTTACTGTAAATATAGATTTAATTTTGAAGTTTGCAAATATCTTGCCTAATTATTTTTTTGTAGATAATTCTGGCAATTTTCAATTTTTCTACTCATCTTGATTATGAAGTTTTTGCCACTCTTCTTTATCAATTTGATAAATGAAATTTAATTTTTCTTCTTCACCATAATAGGCTATTTCTAGTTCGTGAACTTTTTTTGCACCAAGTTTGATGATAGCCGTTTGAGAACGGATATTTTCTTCCCAAATATGAAAAAAAACGCTACTCACAAACTTAAAAGCGTGATTAAGTAGCAAATTTTTTGTGGCGTTATTATAAGTTGTCCCCCAATGTGTTCTGGCAATGAAAGTGTATCCCACAACTACATAAAGCCCATTTCTATCAAAGTCATAGTAACGAGATGTGCCAATAGGCGCATCAGTGAGCTTATCAATAATCAGAAAAGCACTTTTTGATTCCATTGCACCTTTAAAAAAAATCTCAAAAACTTCTTTTTTATAACGGTTTGGATTGGGGTGTTGCTCCCAAAGAAGTGGGTCTGATGCAATTTTATAAAGTGCTTCAAAATCAGTTTCTTGGAGTGGTTGGAGTCTTACAAACTCATCTTCTAGGGTTGGTTGTAGGTCAAAAAGCATTTTTTTGATGTATGATGTGTGATGTATGATGTATGATAATTGTAAATATTTTGTATTCATTCACAATTCACGAATCATAATTAAAAATATACGGATGTTGCATAAAATTAGCAATATTCATAGGAAATAAAAAATATTTCAAGAAAACTTTTAAAAACTTTAAAAACTTTAAAAATATTTCAAAATCTTGGGTTACCTTCTAATGTTTTTGGCATTAAGGGCATATTTAGAGAAATGTAGTAGCTTTTAAAAGTATTTCAAAAAAACTTTTAAAATATTTCAAAATCTTGGGTTACCTTCTAGTGTTTTTAGCATTAAGGTCATATTTAGAGAAATATAGTGGCTTTTAAAAGTATTTCAAAAAAACTTTAAAAATATTTCTAAATCTTGGGTTACCTTCTAATGTTTTTAGCATTAAGGTAAAATTAGAGAAAAATATTTTTTAACATCAAGAATATTTCTCAAAATTGTAACTAAAGAAATTCAACCATAAAATATAAAAATCCAATGAACAAGTTATTTGCTCTTATCCTAGTTGCTGGTGCAATCACATTCACATCTTGCGACAAAAAAGAAGAAAAAGTAGAAAACACTACTCCTGCCAAAGTAGAAGTGAAAACTACAGTTATTGTAGATGAAAAATCTACAGAAATGAAAGCTGATACAACTAAGAAAAACACTAAAAAAGTTGTTGTAGTTGAAGAAGAAAAAAGTAAAAAATAATCAAAACATACCTTTCAGTTAGCTGAAAAGTCGTTTAAATAAAAAATAAATTTCAATAAAAATATTTTAATCAAATTGTTTAACCATTTAAATTTTTAAAACTATGAAAAAGTTATTTGTAATGTTCGCAACAGTAGCAGCTTTCACTCTTGCATCTTGCGGTGGAAAATCTGAACAAAAAACAACTGAAAACCCAGCTGATACACAGCATGCGGTTGAAGCTGAAGCTAAAGAAGTAAAAGCAGCTGGTGATTCAGCAACTAAGAAAATTGAAGGTGCAACTAAAGAAGGTGTACAAGAAGTGAAAGAGGCAGCTAAAGAAGGTGCAGCTAAAGTTGAAGGTGCAACTAAAGAAGGTGTAAAAGAAGTGAAAGAAGAAGTTAAGAAATAATTTCTTTTCAATCACACAAAAAAGTCCTCCGACAACTCGGAGGACTTTTTTTATTGCCTTATTTTTAGTATTTTGGCGAAAACACTTCTCATTCATTTTATCTCAAACCAAATGAAACAAAAAACACTAGCAACACTCTTTTTTTTATTCACTTTTTGTCCCATTTTTGCTCAAAATGATTTTAAAGAAATTGACACTTTCTTAGAAAAACAAATGCAAATTTGGCATATTCCTAATATTAGTATTGCTATCACTAACAAAGACAGTATTTTGTATATCAAAGAATTTGGTGAAGACAATAGCAAAGGAAACTATCTAATTGGTTCAGTAAGCAAACCTTTTACTGCTATTGCTATAATGCAATTAGTTGAGCAAAACAAAATAAATTTAGATGACCTTGTAAAAAAACATCTTATTTGGTTTGAAACAAATAATAAAAACATCTCTGATAAAATTACTGTGAGACATCTGCTCAATCAAACAACTGGATTACCAAAAAATGCAGGTTTTTTTACGCCACAAAGCCAAAATCAACAAGAAATAGAAAATGCCTACAAAAACTACCTTTTATCCTTAGAAGCAGATGAAACTATTTTAGGAAAAACTCATATTTATTGTAACCTTAACTATCAATTATTGGGGCAGATTATCCAAAAAGTAAGTGGTTTGAAATACGCTGATTATGTCAATAAGCATATTTTTAGCCCTTGTAGTATGAAAAACACTTTTGCAACTTACCAAGAAACACAAAATTTTGGGCTGAAAAATGGTTATCAGTATCTTTTTGGTTATCCTATCAAAAGAACTTTTGAGTACAATAATAATGGAGTTGCGGCTGGTGACATTGCGTCTAACACAGAAGATTTATCTAAATTTTTGCAGATGTTACTCAAAAATGGCAAAATTGAAAATGATAGTTTACTTGCTAAAAGTACACTAAAACAGATGCAAACGCCATTTTCAAACCGCTATGGAATGGGATTTTCTATTGGAGATTGGAATGGTTTGCCTTCTATTAGACATTCTGGGCTGACCAAAAATTATAGCAGTGCTATCAATATTTTGCCCAACCAAAACTATGGAATAGTGATATTGACCAATATAAATAGTTTTTATGCAGTTCGTAAGCTAATGGACGGCGTTATTATTAGGCTAAATAAACAAGAAAAAGTAGGCTATATTCCATACGAAATATATGTGAGGTATGCTCTTTTAGGATTATTTTTGTGGAGTTTTGGAGAGTTTTTGATGCGTTTAAATAAATGGAGAAAATTAAAATTTGCTTTTAATTATTCCAAAAATAAGAAAACTATTTTTTGGTTATTTGTAAATACTTTTGTGGCTTTGAGTTGGTTGGTTATAGTACCTTATTTTGCAGAAATTCCCTTGTTGGCAATGCCTGTTTTACAACCAGATTTGGGTTATGCGTTGTTGGTAGGCACTTTTATTGGCATATTAAGTGGGCTGGTGAAATACGTTATTCACTCTTCAACAGAAGAGAAAATTTGATAATTTTTTTTATTTTTTAACTTTCCAAAAGTGTAGAACTTTTGGAAAGTTATTGATTTACAGCAAAATATGCATTACCACTCCTAAAATCTGATTTGTTTTGCTCAAAATAGGACTTGATGTAATAGATTTTCTGTTAATGTTTTCTCTGGAAGATTCACCTATGAGTGCCTTTTTGCAAAGGTCTAAGTATTTGTTATCCTCTAAAAACTTCTCAATACTGTCACCATCTTTTACATCTTGATTGTAAGTACGTTTAATGTATTCTTTGAACGGTGTATTAAACGTAATTAGCCTAAACTGGTGATTAACAGAGAATAAAGCATCTTTTGTACTATTTAGCAAAACTCGCAACTCAAACTCTGTTTCTTCCATTTCTTTTTGTGTCTTGCGCAATCTTTCTTCATTTCTCTTAATTTCTGTAATATCTTTTGCAAAAACCGTTACCCCTTGTACGTTGTCTTCTTCATCAAAAATAGGATTATAAGTTACCAGAAGCAACAAATCTTCTCCTTTGTTGTTGATATAGCGTTCTTCTTCACGCACTTTCTCACCTGTGAGCGCACGGTCGTAAGGTTTTTTAAGCTCGTCATATTTGGCAGGAGGAAAAGTATCCAAAATATTCATTCCTATCTCAATTTCACGCCCCATTTGCCTAAAAACCTGCATAGCATTATTATTAAGAATATTAACGAAGTGATTTTTATCAATAGAAAAAATCCTTTCATCTGTATTATTGATAAGAGCAGTAAGGTTTTCTTGTTGCATACGGGCTTTCCTTTGCGCATCAAGGATAAGTTTTTCACCTTGTTTGCGACTGGTAATATCAGAAGCAAACATTACAATTTTGAAAGTATTTCCATTCAAATCAAAAATAGGATTAAAACTTCCTTGTAGCCAAATCTCGTCCCTATCTGCATCAAGCATCATATATTCGCCCATTTCATAAGAGCCGCCTTTGAGTTTGCGCCAAAGTTGTTTAAATTCCTCATCATCTTCTTGTCTTTCTTTGCCTACAAGTACGTTATAATGCTTTCCAAGAATAGCCGTTTTATCAAGTTTAGAAATTTCTAAGAAAATATCATTCGCATCTGTAACAAATCCTTGTAAATCAAACTCTAAGGTAACACTAGAACGCCTAATAGACTCCACTTGTGCCTTAAAATCTATTACCGTTTGTTTTTCTTGTGTAATATCAAAAGCAAGACAAATAACTTTATAAAAGCTCCCTTTTTTGTCAGGAATAGGCACGTAGGTAGCACGCAACCATATTTCTGTGCCATCTTTTGCAATACGTTTGTATTCGTCTGTTTGAGTACGTCCAGACTGTAGTTTTTCCCAAAAAAGTTGGTAGGCGACACTGCTCACATCAGTTGTATTTAAGAAATTACGGTGTTGTTTTGTCCTAATTTCTATCATATCATACTTGAATTTGTCCATAAATTGCTCATTTGCCTTAATGAGTTTTCCGCTCATATCATATTCTGCACTAATAAGCGTGGTAGAAATAGCATAAGATTGTGCGGTAAGTACAGCTTCATTTTTGAGCATTTCTTGTTGTGTAACCTGTAGTTGCTCATAATTTTGTCGCATCAGTTCTTCTTGCGTCTGCATTTGTTCTGTAATCAAACGAGATTCTGCCAAAAGTTTGTTAGTTGTTTCATTTACTTTTACACTAGAAAGCGTAGAGGCAATATTTCCTGCAAGACGTTCAATGAATTCTATTTGATAGGGTCTAAATTCTTTGAAAGAGGCTAACTCTATCATTCCCAGAAGTTTATCATTGAGTTTCATTGGGATAACAAGTACACTACGAGGGTGCGCACCGCCCAAACCAGATGAAATATCAGCATAATCTTCAGGAATATCATTGATATAAATTTTGTCGCCCTCCTGCAAAATTTGCCCAATAAGTCCATCTCCTTTTTGGATAGTCTGTTTAAGAAATTTTTGCTTTCCGTAAGCATAGCAAGCAGCAAGTTCAGCATTGATTACTTGCCCATTTTCTTCATTAGTAAGATAAATTGCCCCTTGATTAGCATCTACATACTTCACTAAGTTAGCCGCAACACCGTAAGCAAGAGATGAAGTATTCGTACTATTATCTCTCAAAACATCAACAAACAACGCCAAACCCTCTGTAACCCATTTTCTTTCCTCTTCCTCTTCTGCCACATTGCGCATTTGCTGGCGCATAAGTAAAAGTGAACTTGCTAGACTTTCCTGTTCGGCACTATCTTGTGTCATACCGTCTAATCCTTCATATTTTGTATCAAGATTTCCTTCACCAATATTTTTAATAAAAGACGTAGCAGACTCCAAACTGGTCATCATTTTATTGATAGCATTAGAAACTATACCTATTTCATTATCTTGATTTTCAGCAATTTTAGTAGAAAAATCTCCCTGCGTAATGCGTTGGGCAGTGCGTGCTATTTCTGCAATAGGTAAAAGAATATTTTTTCTCATTACTACAAATGCAATAATAAGAAATGAAATATTAAAAATGGTTAGGATAAGAAGTACTAATTCAGACTGCTTGCGAGAGTTATCCAGCATTGCAAGGTACGAGGTAACGACTTGGTCGTTATAAATGACCATATCACTTACTTTGTCTTTGATAAATTCTGCTGCTTTTTGAATTTCAGGATTTAGAATTCTTTTAATAGAATTAGCCTTAATAATTTCAATATCTACATCAAGAGAAACCGCCTTTTTTTCTTCTTGTTGAACAATATAAAGAGGTTGTTTGGCAATAATATCAGCATTTGCGCTATATTTTTTCCAAAGTTCTTCTGTACGCTTGATAGCTTCTATTGTGGGTGCATCTGGGCTAGAAGAAACAGTAACTTCTTGTGTGCCAGAGCGTACTTTCCCACCTGTTTTGAGGGTTTGTAGCGTAATAGAGTGTTCCAAAATAAGGTCTCTAAGCCCTATTTGGAGGTTTTCGTTTCCATTTAATATTTTATCAGCATCAAGAGCTATTTTTTGGACAATAGAACGGTTTTTACCCGCTAAGTTGATGGTAAGTTGTCCGCCTTCTACTTTTTTGAGATAGTAGCTACTAAGTAGATAATTAAGTATAATTGTAAAGGCAAAAACAGCAAATAAGGCAATAAAACTATTGCGTATGGCAGATTTTGATTGTGTTTCTTTCATTTTTAGGCATTTTTAGCATTATAGCACGCTTGCAAATGTATAAAATTTCTTAGAAACATCATAAGAAAATGTGAAAATGATAGAAGAATCAAGTGAAACCTTAGTGAAAACACGAACTACCAGTATTTCCTACTACCAAATTTAGCCGTTGTTTGTGTCTTCACAAACAACAGCACTTTTAGCATTTTATCAAAATTTTGAATAACAGAAACTAATTGCAGAAACATACTTAGATAACGACATTGTTAGTTTGTATTACAGTCCAGCGGACTGGCATATTTATAGAAAATAAGTAAAAAATGTATTTCGCTCCAGCGGAGCGAAATACAAACACAATGATATTTCTATAAATATACCGCCCCGCTGGGGCTGAATACAATTTATCAATGTCGTTATCTAACTTATAACTGAAAACTCACAACTATTTTAGTCTTCCATTTGGTCTAAATTGCGTGTTTCTTTCTCTAATAATGCTTCTTTGAGAGCTATTTTTTTCTGTTGTTTTTCTACATAAGCTGCCACAAAAATACTTAATTCATACAAAACAAACAAAGGCAAAGCTACCAAAAGTTGCGTAAAAACGTCAGCAGGTGTAATCACCGCAGAAATAATCAAAATAGCAACAATGCTATGCCTCCTGTATGTACGCATAAAAAGCGGTGTAGCTATGCCTATTTTGGCAAAAAAGTAAACCACCATTGGCATCTGAAACATCAGAGAACTACCCAAAACAAGCATCACCAGCGTAGAAACATAAGAAGAAATACTAATATCGTTTTTTATTTCTGTAGAAATAACATAATTTGTCAAAAAATTGATAGAAAATGGAGCTAAAATATAATATCCAAAAGCTGCACCAATCATAAAGAAAAAAGTTACAAAAAACACTGCTCCAGACGTAACCTGCACCTCTCGCAGATGCAAAGCAGGTTTTACGAATTTCCAAATCTCCCAAAAAATATAAGGAAAAGCAATAATAATTCCAATAGTAATGGAATAACTAATATGAATAGCAATTTGCCCGCCCATTTCAGTATTTTGTAGCATCAAATTAAATTTTGTGATGCAAAAACCTTTTGTTCCCATTGATTTTCCTACTTCGCAAAGGGTTTGGTATGTCCAAAAATCTGCGTGAATAGGTCCTAAAATGACTTTATTGAAAATAAAATCAGAAAAAATAAAAGCAACAATAGTAAATAAGACTACTGCAATAAGGGAGCGTATAATATGCCACCTAAGTTCTTCTAGGTGGTCTATGAAAGACATTTCTTTATCTTCTGACATTTTTTGATAAATGTTTTGTAACGGTTTTTTGGTTTTGCCTGCAAAGGTACGCAAAAAATCCTACAAAATAAGAAAACGCTTACACAATTAAATGTAAGCGTTTTGAGTTTATTCACAACTAAAAGTTAAAAAATTACCCTTATTTTGAGGGAATTACTTTAAGTAATTCTTTGGTTATTAGTGCAATATCTAATGTAATAAGCGTTTTTTCTATTCGTTGCAACATATCTACTCGTTGTTTGTGTTTGTGTTTTATCTTCTCTACTACTCTATAAATTAGATTCCAATCAATGGTAGTTTTTTCAATAATCACATGTTCTGTGGCTCTACGTGTAAAAGATAACAGTGATAAAAAATCATTTCTATTATCATCATCACTAATATTATTGATAGGCACTTTAGTCAGTACATTATAAAAAAGTTCTGCAT
>JANYGM010000495.1 GCA_025362415.1 bacterium | reverse complement strand
CAGTTTTTGGAGAAAATAAAACGTAAAAATCATTATTTTCTCCAAAATGAAAAACCTAAAAGCGCATTTGTCGTCAGGTGGAAACACCTGACGACACAGGGGAAATAGAAATTAACATTACTGGGGCTTGCCCCTGCCCAAATGCGAAAGCAACACGACAAATAATTTATAGATTATTTTACTCACTGTTATTTGTTGTATTGCTGTCGCAAGTGGCTTACGCACATTGGGCAGGGGCAAGCCCAGCCCCTACATTTTAACACATTTTTGAACTTGTTTTATACCCAAAAACATCAAACATTATACATTAAAATATATTTCTTTCTGTGTCAAAACCTTCCAAATAGTCAGCTACACGCCTTACAAACATACCTCCTAGCGCACCATCTACAACTCTATGGTCGTAGGAGTGAGATAAAAACATCATATGTCTGATACCCAAAGTATCTCCAAAAGGCGTTTCAATAACGGCAGGTTTCTTTTTGATAGCTCCAATAGCCAAAATACCTACTTGTGGTTGCATAATAATAGGTGTTCCAAAAACATTTCCAAATGAGCCTACATTAGAAATAGTGTATGTTCCGCCACCCAAATCATCTGGTTTGAGTTTATTTTCTCTTGCACGTACCGCCAAATCATTGATACGTTTTGTAAGTCCAATGAGGTTTAATTGGTCTGCATTTTTGATAACTGGTACAATCAAATTTCCGCTAGGAAGTGCTACTGCCATACCAATATTGATGTCTTTGCGTTTTATTATTCTGTCGCCATCAACAGAA
Organism: bacterium; assembly: GCA_025362415.1. Taxonomy (GTDB): domain Bacteria; phylum Bacteroidota; class Bacteroidia; order Cytophagales; family Thermonemataceae; genus JANYGM01. The sequence continues at coordinate 3,111 of JANYGM010000495.1, read as the reverse complement.
ATATTTATCATAGGAAAATCTTTGATAGCTTTTGCAATAGCTTCTGTAAAGATAGGCATAAATGTAAGTGCTTCACCCTCACGCTTATACACTTCTTGTTTCATTTTGTTTCTCCAAAAAACAATATTGGTAACATCAACTTCTACAAAAGAGGTAACGTGTGGAGAAATACGCTTAGAATCTACCATTCTTTGGGCAATCATTTTGCGCATTCTGTCCATTTCAATAATCTCATCTCCACCACTCACAGAAATAGCAGGACTACTTACAGGTGCAGTAATAGGAGCAATTATCACGTTTTGTTCTACTTTTTCAACTGCTTTTTCAACAACAATTTCTGCAGGTTTTTGTACTATTGCAGGTATTGGGTTAGCTTTTTTATTGACTACATAAGCCAGAATATCATTTTTGGTAACTCTATTATCTTGTCCTGTTCCTTTGATAGTGTCTAATTCACTAGAAGAAATGCCTTCTTGTTTAGCAATATTAAGAACAAGAGGCGAGTAAAATCTTCCTAAAATAATATCCGCCATTGTAGGACTTTGTACATTATTTAATGCGTTTGCATTAGTGAGTATTTCAGTAATATGATTAGTTATTACTGTATTGATAGCTTGTTGTTCAGTGCTAGGCACTTTTGGCTTGTCGTCATCTCCACCTGTACTAATAATAGCAATAGCTTTTCCTACGGCTACTACTTCTCCTTCTTTTGCAAGAATTTCTTTGAGTATGCCAGCGTGAGTTGCGGGTACTTCTGTATCTACTTTGTCGGTAGCTACTTCTAGTACTGATTCATCTTGTGCAATATTATCACCTACTTTTTTGAGCCAGTTGAGGATAGTTCCCTCCATAATGCTTTCACCCATTTTGGGCATTACCATTTCTATAAGAGCCATAAGATTAGTAGTAAAGTTTAATAGTAAAAGTTTAGCTGATTTTATTTGATTTATGTAGTTGCAAAAGTAACTATTTCAACGAAAATATCAAATATTTAGTTAAAATAAAAAGGAACTGTTTAGGTAGTGAGTTAGCAGAGATAAGCCAGTGTAAGCTAACAAACAAATTATTTCTTGCTATATTTTTTTATATGAATAGTTTGATGGTATGCGCTCTGCTAGAAGACCCAAAACGGCAGGAAATTATATTTATTTAGGAAATGAAGATGATTTTGGTTGTGGATATTTCTGCGCTAAAACATCAACAACGGCAGTAATTCCAACTAGCAAGAGCTAGTTTTATAGAAACATCATTTAGATAACGACATTGATAAATTGTATTCAGCCCCAGTGGGGCAGTATATTTATAGGAAAATAAGTGTATTTCGTATTTCGCTCCAGCGGAGCGAGATATTTATAACCCTTTGATTGTTTTTATAACCCTTTGATTTATCAAGTATCACGAAAAAATATAACAAATTAACAATTTCGTTATCTAATTATTTGTATTAAAGTCCCAGCGGAGCGACATATTTATAAATATGTCGCTCCGCTGGAGTTGAATATATTTTTTGACATGTTTTCTGTAAATATGTCAGTCCGCTGGACTTCAATACATTTTCCGAAATCCTTACTGTTCACAGTATAAGTTTGGGTAAACAAAAACGAGGTGAATTTTTCCTGTGGTGTCAGGTTTTTCTACCTGCCACCAAAAACCGCCTAGCAAACTCGTACAAGTGTCTAAATACATTGTTTGGCGTGTCTTGGTGTCAGAAGGAAACTTCTGACACCACAGGCAACATAATAAAGCAAACGTAAAAAATAGCCTAATATGAAATCATTAGAAGAAATAAAAAAAAAATTTGAACACAAAGAAATCAATTATAGAAGTGATTTTATAAATGATTATGACTTTGATGATGAACACATAGAATATTATAAAAGTTTTATTTTAGATACCAAAGATATAAAAAATCATCTTTATCTTTCTGATTTGATAGATTTAGCTGGATGGCTAGGTATTTATGATAGAGAACTTTATTTAAGATATGTAGATTATTTGTTAACTAAACAACATTATGTTGTTAAATTAGCGGTGTTAGATTATCTTATGCGTTCAGATGTGTACTATGATGATATTGATATTGAAAAAATATTGTTTAACTTTATACAGAAAAATAAAATAGAAATATTAGGAATTCAAGCTATGTTAAATCTTATTTTATTAAATAGCAAAAATAAAAAGACTTATATAGACATGTTAATCTATTCATTATTAAATACAAAAGATTGGAAAGTTTTATATAGAGTAATTAATAAATTGAATCAAGAAGAAATAGATATTGAATCAAAAACTACCATTTTTAATTATATCTTTTATCTAATTAAAAATGGTAGTTTTGATACGGAAGAAAGAAAATCACTTCTTGTGTTGTCAGGTGGGAACACCTGACAACACAAGAAGTGATTTTAGACATTATTTATTATCCTTTATTGAAGTTGGATGGAAACACTCAACTTTACAAAAAACGAGGTGAATTTTATCAAAATAAAATTCACCTCGTTGGTTAAAAAGCAATTATTTTCTTTTGATTTTGAGTATTTTGTCTTCAAAAGAAACAATTTCTAATGTATAAGCCTCACCTGAATTCAATTTGATAGCAATACTTTTCATATCTTTTGAGAAAGTATATTTACCTTTTTTAAGTTCTTCACCATCTGCAGGTGCAATGCCTATTTCTGTGAATACACCATCTTTTTCAAACATAAAACCTGTACGACCACGTGCTGCAGGAAATTGAAAATCAGCCGTAGAACGGTAAAACTGCACTTCTCCGCCGTTGTCTTCCTCTTGTGAGCGCATCCAAGTGCCCAAAAATTTATCCATATTTGCGGCAGTCAAATTGCTTGTATTGCCTGTTTTTGAGCCTTTGCAAGCTACAAATCCTAAGAAAACAACTGAAAAAAATAACGCTATTCTTAACATAAAAAATAATTTTTAATTTTGATGAATGATTTTAATGATTTATTTCGTTTTGCTACCGTACACTGTTTTAAAAAGAATTGTGGTCTGTACCGTAATGCAATGAAGGTCTGACCATAATTCTTTTTAAAACGACCTTACTCTTTGTTATTAGTGGTCAGACCTCCGTTCCACTACGGTACAGACCACTAA
>JANYGM010000478.1 GCA_025362415.1 bacterium | reverse complement strand
CCAAAACAAAAACAGGGCAATATGCCACAGGTGAAGAGGTTTTGACAAAACTCACAGACAACGAAATAGTACAACAAATCTTGGAAATAAGAGAACTACAAAAGCTCAAAAGTACGTATGTAGATGCTTTGCCTGCGCTTGTGAGCAAAATTGATGGCAGATTGCATACCTCTTATAATCAGGCAGTTGTGGCAACTGGGCGTTTGAGTTCTACCAACCCAAATCTTCAAAATATTCCTATCAAAACCGCCAAAGGGCGTGAAATAAGAAAGGCTTTTATTCCTACTGATGATAATTTTGTGATACTTTCTGCAGATTATTCACAGATAGAATTACGCCTAATTGCGGCTTTTAGCCAAGATGAAACTATGATGGAAGCATTTAATAATGGTACAGATATTCATACGGCAACTGCAAGTAAGATTTATAAAGTTGATATTCAAGAGGTTACGGCTGATATGCGTAGAGCCGCAAAAACTGCAAACTTTGCTATTTTGTATGGTAGTTCTGCTTTTAATCTTTCTGCACAACTCAAAATCAGCACTTCTGAAGCTAAAAAACTCATTGATTCTTATTATAGTGAGTTTTCTGCTGTGAAAAAATTTAAAGATGAAATGATACAAAAAGCTCGTCAGTTTGAGTATGCAGAAACTTTTTTGGGCAGAAGGCGTTATTTGGCAGGCATCAATGGAGGCGCAATGGTAAGCGGACAAGCGGAGCGCAATGCCGTAAACTCGCCCATACAAGGCACAGCAGCAGACATGATAAAACTGGCAATGATTGATATTCATAGCTTTATGATGAAAGAAAAAATGCAGTCAAAAATGATTTTGCAAGTTCACGACGAACTTGTTTTTGATGCTCACGTATCAGAAATAGACTTTTTGAAAGAAAACGTCATCAAACTAATGGAAAACGCATTACTTTTGCCTGTACGTATAGGTGTGGAAGCAGGTATAGGCAAAAACTGGTTGGAAGCGCATTAAAATGAGGTACGAAGTTGGAGGTGCGAAGTACGATATTTTCCAAATTTAGAAAATATAAACCAATAAAAAATTTTTTGGTACACTCTTTGATAACAAATATTTACCTTAAAGAAATCTCCAAAAAACCACCCTCAAAATAATTTATAAAAATGAAAAAAACTATCATTTTGCTGCTATTGGCGTGCTTTGCGTATGCCTACGCACACGCACAAGGGCAAGCTATTGAGGCGGTTGTAGAACTTAACAAAAAATATTTTTCTTTGAGTGATAGCATAGGAATGATAAACAAACAATACCGCCTTAGCACACGCAATACTCACGAAAAAAACACAGAAAGCATACGCCAAACGGCACATTCTGTAGAAGCTATGAACAAAAGTTTGAAGGCTTTAGAAGCATCTTTGTCGGCTACAGAGTATTTTACGAGCATTGCCGCACTAAATAATCCTACTAATGATGAGTTGGGCTTTCGTCTTGAAACAGAGATTTTGAAAGTTATTGATGATAAAATCTTCAAAAAAGGTGGCGGAAAAATAAGAAGAATGGACAAATTCAGGAAAATTGTTGCCAATATTGTTAATAATCCTATTACGAATTTGCTTACATCTTTTGTACCTGCGGTGAGTTCTATTACTTCTGTGGTAAATCTTGTAAATGGTCAAGCCCTTGATAATGATAATATTGAAGCAGAAGATTTGAAAAATTTTCATCAAGAAATCAGAAAATTTACTGAACATTACGAAAACTTAGCACAAGCAAACACTAACCTTATCAATGGTATCAATACGCTAAACATCAAAGTAGGTGCTTTGGACAGGCTTTTATTTGAGTTTGCAAAAACATCTGCAGAGGATTTGTATAAAAAAGATATTCAAAAAAATAATATCAACGAACTAATTAGAGAATATTACAATTATGCCAAAGTTGATGCACAAATCAAAGCAGTAGAACGTAATAATTCTATTTATGGAAAAATAAATTACGAAAAAATCATTACAGAAGAACGCCTTAATTATTCTGTTGTAGGAAGGCAAAAACTTTCTTTTATGGGTGACGAACTAGATAAATTTGTCACAGAATACCAAAATATGCTAGATGCTTATCATAAAGACATCACCAAAATACTAGAGAAAGCTACCCAGATTTCTACAGATAAAGACAAAATTAAACTGAAAATAGATAATCT
>JANYGM010000465.1 GCA_025362415.1 bacterium | reverse complement strand
CCCTCCTTCCTAAGGAGGGGCTGGGGGTGGTTTTAGAACTTTTTTGCGTAAGTCCTAAAACAGATAATTCACAATTCACAATTTAAAATTCACAATTACAATGAACAAGAACATCACCAAAATAGGCAAACGCTGCCCATTCATCAACAACGACAAAAAAGACCCATTTATGCAAAATAGGTCTAAGCCTACAAAGCAAGCACGCAAAACCAGACCGTTAGAAAATAGCGAATAAAAAATGTGTAGAAATACGTTTAAGCGTAGTTCTACACATTTTTGTTGCTTTTTGATGTTATAAAACTTTCACTTCTACACGTCTATTTAGCTGACGACTTTTTTCATCATCTTTTCTCGTAATAGGACTGTCGCCACCATAACCTTCAATTTTGATACGTTTTTCTGGAATTTTCTTTTTGCTAACAAGATAATGCCTCACAGAAACGACACGTTCTTTTGCTAATTTTCGTAGTCCCTTAGGATTGCCAAAAGGCTCTGTATGCCCTTCCAACAAAATACTTGTGGCTGCATTTTTCTCCAAAATCTCCGCTAATCTGTCTAGTTCTGGGAAAGATTCTGGCAAAAGTTCTGCGCTTGCTCGTGAAAAGTAAATGAAATCCAAACGTATTTTTTCTCCTTTTGCCACAGGCGTAAGCAGCAAAGTATCTAAAAATTCTTTGTATTCAGCTATTTTAGGAATGCTAATATCTTTTGTAGCAGCAAAATAACCATCAAATTCTGCGGTAACTCTATATTTTTTATCTTGTTTCAAGACAATTTTAAACTCATTAGAATTGGGTGCATTTTCAAGTCCTTTTATTTCTTTATTATCTTCCAAACCAACAATATTGACCTTTGCAAAAATTGGCTGATTTGTTTTAGCATCTAAAGTTTTCACTATAAAAAGTGGCACAGCAGGCTTCAATGGGTCTATTAGGCGCACACGAGAAATATTTTTATCAGAAACAAAATAAGCATATTCACCAGACGACATAATGCTAAAATACATCTCTGCACTTGCCGTATTGATGCTTTGCCCCACATTTTCTGGCTCACTCCAAGACAACCAACTCTCATCTAAGCGGCGTGTTACAAAAATATCATAATTACCATAACCTCTATGCCCCAAAGACGCAAAATAAAGCGTTTTATTGTCAGATGCTAAAAATGGAGAACTTTCATTTTCTGCCGTATTGACATTTTTTCCAATATTTATGGGTTTACCCCACGTAGTAGCCGTTTTTTTGAGGCAAACATACAAATCTTTTCCACCTTGTGAGTCTGTAGGTTGGATAGCTGCAATAATGGTTTTCCCATCTGGTGAAAGACAAAATTCTGAGAAATCAGAAAAATTTTCCAAACTTTCAATAATTACTTCTTTTGGTTTCCCCCAAACACCATTTTCTTTGTGAGTAATAGACAAACCACGCTCCAAACTACCATCAGGCATATATTTATTATTAAGCAACATTGAATTTCCATCATCAGTAATAGAAAATGAAGTATTATGACCACTTGTATTAAGTGGTGCGCCTATGTTTTGCGCCTTACTAAATGTGCCATTTTGTGCATCTTGCAAATCCGCAAACCAAATATCTTGTTTAAAAATAGTTCTTCCAGAACTGTCTTTAAAAGGCATATTTTCTGGATGGTCGGAGCGTGAAAAATACAATCTTTTGCCATCAGGCGTAATATTGGGTGCAAAAGCAGGATATTGAGAATTGATATTACTACCTAATTTTTCTGGCTTATTTTTGATAGAAAGTGCCGTTTGTACGTTGATAGGAAAAGTTATAGGAGCATCATTATCAGCAAGTCCAATGGCATCTATTTGGTTAAAACCAGGAATTCTATCTGTTTGAAGGGTGATTTTGATGGAAGAAATGCGTTTTGCGCTGTCAAGTTTTACATAAAGCATTTCTCCTTTTTTGCTTTCTTGTCCTAATTTTTCATTATTCCAAGTAAAAATAGCTTTATCTTGTTGATTATAAGCAACTATTTGGGCTATTGTACCACTATTATAGCTTTCCGCTACAATAATCTGACGAGCATTCATAGGTGCAAAACTCACCTTAATAAATTCTGGCTTTGTGTTATCTTCTGTGGCTGGCGACCAAGCAGCAGGGCTAAAACGAGTATTGGGCAAAAGTGTAGGTTTGCCTAACGCTTGACGTGCTGCATATTGGTTGGGGTCTGTTGTTATTTTCTTTTCAGATGAAACACTTATTACTTTGGTTGCCCATTCTACTTTTTGAGCAAGTATTTTAGTAGAAAATACTACAGAAAAAGTAAAGAAAAGCAATAGTAAAAAAGGTATGTTGATTATTTTTTTCATAAAATATTTTAAGTTTTTTAGGTTCGTAAGGTTTTTTTTTGATGTTTTTTGTTTTTTTAGTAGATTTTGTAACTTAGATAACGGCATTGTTAATTTGTTATATTTTTTTGTAATTCTTTATAAATCAAAGAGTTATAAAAAAATTATACTGTTATAAATATCTCGCTCCGCTGGAGCGGAATACAAAAATACAATTATTTTCCTATAAATATACCGCCCCGCTGGGGCTGAATACAATTTATCAATGTCGTTATCTAATTCATAACTCACAATTCATAATTCAAAACTATTTATGTTTTATTCAAACGAACAAAGTAACAGAATTTAGTTAGAAAAACCTATTTTTTTTCTTATTTTCTGAAATAAACTTACTAAAATCATACCAAAAACTAAATATTTTGTATATTTGCAAAGGATAAAAGTAATTTTTGATATATTTTTTGTGAAGAAACATTACTTATAAAAAATCTTGTATTTAATTCATAATTCACAATTTAAAATTCACAATTAACAAATATGATAAATAATTTAAAAATAGCTATTGGTGCAGACCACGCAGGGTACGAGTACAAAAAAATTATTATAGAATTTCTTAAAAATAGAAGTGCAGAAGTAGAAAATTTTGGTACAGATAGCGGAGAATCAGCAGATTATCCTGACTTTTCTCACCCTGTCGCACAATCTGTACAAGATAAAAAAGCAGACTTTGGTATTCTTATTTGTGGCTCTGGTAATGGTGTGGCTATTACTGCCAACAAACACGAGGGCATTAGAGCTGCACTTTGTTGGACAAAAGAAATTTCTGAACTTGCAAGACAACACAATGACGCAAATATTTTGTGCATTCCTGCTCGTTTTGTGAGCATTGAAGTGGCTAAGGATATGGTTTATGAGTTTTTGAATACTGCTTTTTTGGGTGGTAAACATCTTCTAAGAGTAGAAAAAATATAAAAAAATTTGCATATTAGAATTATAATTGTTTAGGTTAAATATTTAGAAATTAAAATAAATGTATTAAAATGTAGGGGCTGGGCAAGCCCCTGCCCAAACTAGCAGTTGCTAGGCGAAAGCAACACGACAAACAAAAAATTAGCTAAAAATTGCTCTACGAGGGCAGGGGCAAGCCCCATAGCCGTCAGGCTAGTCTGGTTTACTTTCGTTTTGGCACTTGAAGTTTTTTGCACCGTCAGCTAAAGCAGACGGCAAAATAGACTTGAAAGCACTTCACAAGAATATTTCTGTTTTTTTATTT
>JANYGM010000461.1 GCA_025362415.1 bacterium | reverse complement strand
CGTGTTGACAATGACGCCGCGCTCTTCGCCGATCGGTTCGGCATCGTGAAGGCGCGAAGCAAATTTCGACAGGACGTTGAAGGTGCCAATCAGGTTGGTCGTGATGATTTTTGAAAAAGCGGTGAGGGAAAAAAACTAGCTTCTGGCGCAGTTCCAATGATTTTGGTAGGCTCATAAGCAGCTATGCACGATAGCACTTCTCTTCCGTGAGGATTGTCTTCAAAAACGTCATTATTCCCTCTCACAACGTCATAAGTGGCAATAATTTTTTTATTAGTGAAAAGATGTTTTAAAGAGTTTACTTCATTTGTTTCCCCAAAACCACCATCAAAAACTGCTATCAAAACGCCTCTTCCTGTAAAACCTTGCTTGTGCATTTGGTCAGTTTCTAACATTTTTATTTGGTTGATAGCATTGCCATAAGTGATAGTTCTATCAAATTTTAGGCGTTTTAGTGTGTCAATTTCACTATTTTCTGCAATTTTTAGGGTTTCTTTTGAAGGGTTTTCTATTGATTTTTTTGTGGTTATTTCTTCATAATCAGGGCTTCTTTTGATTATTTCAAGATTTTTCACAAAAGACAAACCTTTTATTTTCTCTTGCTTTGAAACATCAAGAGAAATAACTGCTCCATTTAGCCATTTTGAAGGATAATGTACTTTTGCACCATATTTTTCCAATTCACGCAAATACTCGGCACGCACAGGTAAATCTTGTTCTAAAATGGCTATTTTTTGTTTTTCACGTCTTTTTATGGCACGCTTTGAAAGAAATTCTTGCGGTTTTTCTATTGAAAAAGTAGCATTTTTTTCTTTGAAAGAAACAAAAAAATGGTATTCCTGTGTATTTGGTTGTTGGTGTCGCTGCGCCAAAACACCAACAACGGCACTAATTGTTAGAAATATTGTTAAAGTAAATATTATTTTCATATAGTTTTATCAGAAAGAAGGAATATTCTCAAAAATACATTTTTTGAGCAAATTTTACAATTTTATTTTTTATTTTATCTAATTGAGTGTATAATTTAGAATAAAAACATAAATTTGCGTTTGAATTTATCTATCAAAAACGTAACCAATAATCACCAAAAAAAGACAATGGCTAAAACTAATGATAAAAACGTAAAACACATTTCTGTTGCTTTGCAAGGCGGAGGCTCACACGGAGCGTTCACTTGGGGCGTATTAGACAGACTTTTGCAACAAGAAGACCTCGTTTTAGATGGCTTTTGTGGTACAAGTGCAGGAGCTATGAATGCTACTATTTTGGCTTATGGCTTGCAAATAGGTGGCAGAGAAAAAGCAAGAGAACTACTGAAACTTTTTTGGACAAAAATCTCCAAAGCCTCTGCACAATCTATGATGCAACCTACTTGGCTTGACAAAATGATGGGGAAAGGCAATATGGATTTCTCGCCTGGTTATCTTATGGGCGAAATTATGGGTATGTTTTTGTCGCCTTATCAGACAGGAATGGGAGATGCTAACCCTCTGAAAGATATTTTGCTTAGTATTGTAGATTTTGAAAAACTAAAATCTTGCACAAAAACTAAACTTTTTGTTTGCGCAACAGACGTAAAACAAGGAAAAGCAAAAGTTTTTGATATGACACATATTTCTGTTGATGCCGTAATGGCTTCTGGGTGCTTACCTTTTATGTTTAAAGCGGTCAATATCAATGGAATAGACTATTGGGACGGTGGTTATATGGGAAATCCGCCTATTTCGCCGCTCATCAACCAAACAGACACAACAGATATTTTGATAGTACAAATAAATCCTATTGTCATCAAAGAAACCCCCACTACGCCTATTGACATCAAAGATAGGGTGAATGAAATCAACTTTAATGCAAGTTTGATACTGGAAATGGACAAATTGGAGCTTATTTCTCGTATGATTGATGCTGGAATTAAGTTTGAAGAAAACCTTTTCAGAAAAATACATATCCATAACATCAACCCAGAAAGTGATATTGCACACTACAACGTATCAAGCAAAATCAATGCAAGTGCAGAGTTTTTGGAGTATTTGTTTCATCTTGGAACAAATTATGCTGACCAATGGATTGCAAAAAATTATAATGATATTGGCAAAAAATCTACTTGTGATGTAAAGAAAACTTTTTTGTAATAAAGTCAGTGATTTAATTTTCGTAAAATCCCTCAAAAATTAAAATTTTTTGAGGGATTTTTTTAATTTTAGCTTAATTTTTTGTTTATTTGCATTGTTTTTGTTAAAAATTTGTAATTGTTTAGGTTAAATATTTAGAAATTGAAACAAATGTATTAAAATGTTTGGTTTGGGCTTGCCCCTGCCCAAACCAGCACTTGCTGGGCGAAAGCAACACGACAAACAAAAAATTAGCTAAAACTTGCTCTACGAGGGCAGGGGCAAGCCCAGCCCCTACATTTTTAAACGTGTCCTGTACTCTTTTGTAGAATAGTGGCTGCACAAACGTAATTGATAATTCGTAATTGACTGTATTTTATATGAAAAAATTGATTTTTATATTGTTCTTCTCGCTTGTATGTACGTTTACGTATGCACAAGACGACCTAGATTTGATGGATTTGGATAATGATACTATCCCAGACCTTGCCGTAAAGCCTAAAAATGACACTTCTAAGAAAAAATTAGAAAAAGGTACACTCAAAGTCAAAAAAAATGTCTTTTATGGACTTAAAACCAAGAAAACATTTTTAAAAAATGGTTCTGTTACTGAAATTTTCAACTATTTGCCTAATCAAATAGAAAAACCTGCTAAATATACTGACCAAATTGCTTGGTATAACACCCAAAAACGTAATATTGCTAACACAGACCCTGCTAAATTTAATAAAAAAATTGGCAAAATCTTACACGGACCTTACAAAAAAATGCAACCTGTCAGAATTGGCAACAAGCAAGTAAATATGGTCGTGGAAGAGGGATTTTATTATGTAGGAACAAAACACGGAAGATGGGAAAAGTTTGGAAAGGACGCAATGGATAAGGATTTTGTATTGTTAGACAAAACAAAATACGTAAAAGGCTGGCTCAAAGAATCAGAAAAAACTTATTACGACACAAGCAAAAACAAGCTAAAAGAAGTCATACCTATCAAAAATGGCAAAAAAGAAGGCAAATATTTTGCTTTTTACGAACACGGCAGAATATCTGTGAGAGGTGAATACCAAAACGGTCTAAGAATCAGCAAATGGACAGAATACCACCACAACGGCGAGAAAAAGAAAGAAACTAAGTACCCAAATACTTTTTCAAACAGAACAGAAAAGCCCTACATCATAGCGCAATGGGACGAACAAGGCAAAAAACTTGCTGTAAATGTTGAAAACGAAATAAAAGAACAACAAGAAGATAGAGAAGATATTTCAGATGAAGAATAACTTTTGAGGTACGAAGTTTGAGGTACGAAGTACGAAAATACAATGGCAAATCATGTAAACTGTATTCATTTCTAATTCCTAATTCCTAATTCCTAATTCCTAATTCACAATTCCTAATTAAAAAATTCCTATGTAATTAAATGGGGTTATTTGCAATAATTCATTTTTTAATTTTTCTGAAATTTCTAAATTCTTGATGAAATCTTGGATTGTTTTCTGGGTAATTTTCTCGTTTTTTCGTGTAAGATTTTTCATTATTTCGTAGGGTTTTGGAAAGCCCTCACGTCTCAAAATAGTTTGTACTCCTTCTGAAATCACAGCCCAATTATCTTCCAAATCATTTGAAATAGTGCTTTCATTTAGTTCTAACTTACTAAATCCTTTCAAAAGAGAATTATAAGCAATCAAACTATGCGCCAGTGGAACGCCCAAATTTCGCAAAACAGTAGAATCTGTGAGGTCTCTTTGCAGGCGTGAGATAGGTAATTTTTCAGAAAAATGTGAGAAAATAGCGTTTGCCATTCCCAAATTTCCTTCAGAATTTTCAAAATCAATAGGATTTACTTTGTGTGGCATTGCAGACGAGCCAACCTCATTTTCTTTGATTTTTTGAGTAAAATAATTCATAGAAATATATTGCCAAATATCCCTATTAAAATCAATTAAAATAGTATTGATGCGCTTAAAATTATCACAAAGTGCCGCCAAATTGTCGTAATGTTCTATTTGTGTAGTGTATTTGCTTCTTTTTAAATTGTTTTCCAAACCATTTCCTAAAATATTTTCTACAAAATTATCTGCAAAACTCACCCAATCAATATGCGGATAGGCAACAAAATGCGCATTAAAATTGCCAGTTGCACCTCCAAATTTTGCAGAAAAGGGGATTTTTTTAAGCATATCCAACTGATTATTAAGACGTTCTACAAAAACTAATAATTCTTTTCCTACTGTTGTGGGCGTGGCTGCTTGTCCGTGTGTACGTGCAAGCATTGGCGTATTTTTCCATAAAATTGCTTTTTCTTCTAAAACAATTATTGTTTTTTGCAAAATTGGTAACATTATCTCTTCCATAGCACGAGCAAGTGCCAACGGAATGGCAGTATTATTGATGTCTTGCGAGGTAAGCGCAAAATGTATAAACTCTTGATAATCAATAAATTTTATATTTTTTACTTGTATATTTTCAAAACAATTTTTGAGATAATATTCTATTGCTTTGATGTCGTGGTTGGTTATTTTCTCTATTTCTTTGATTTTCTGGGCTTCAACTTCTGTAAAATTCCTATAAATATCCCTCAAAAGTTCAAAATTATTATTCTCAAAACTACTTTCTAAGTTTTTGAGTTGTGGTAATGTGTGGCAAAGAGCAATAAAATACTCAATTTCTACTTCCAAACGGTGTTTTGTAAGAGCAAATTCTGAAAAATAACTGCTCAAAACATTCGTTTGAGTAGAATATCTTCCATCTATGGGTGAAATAGCATTAAGGGACATTGTAAATTAGGAATTAGGAATTAGGAATTAGGAATTAGAAATTAGAAATTAGAAATTAGAAATTAGAAATTTTGAATTTTGAATTTTGAATTAAATACAGAAACTCCGTAAAATTGCGTATTTTTGCCTTTATTTCCAAATAAACAAAAAAATCAGAAACAAAAACCACTTAAGTAGGTTTTTCTAGTTAGTTTACATTATGATAATATCAAAAATACACGTAATTAACTGATTATAGGTATTTTGTATTCATTCACAATTCACAATTAAAAATTCATAATTATTTAAAATGATTTTCCTGCAAACTATTAAAATGATTGAAAAAGCCACTAAGGAAGCTGATGGCTCACTTTCTATTGTGCTTATTATGGCTGCTATTGTACTTTCGGGCGTGGTGATTTATTACCTCAAAACAGTAGCAGTGAAAGAAAGTAAAAAAATAGTTTTGCAATTTGAAAACCTCGCTAAAAAATTAAACCTGCCTTTAGACATCACCAAACGACTTGGAGAAGATATTTTCCCACGAATGGAAGGCATTTACGAAGGACGTAATATTGTTATTGAGCGTACAGAAGAGGAAAAATACAATTATTTTGTTGTAAGTATTTCTGTCAATAATGCAGAAAACTTACATTGGTTGGTTATTCCTAAAAATCATCTTAAAGAAAAAGATTTGTTACCTGCCACAGATTTATTACTTTTGGGAGATAGTTTTTTTGACAAGAATTTTCAAGTAGTTGGCACTGATAATGAGCAAATTAAATCATTTTTGAGTAATGATTTAAAGAGATTTTTAACCACCCACGAGCCAATAAATACAGCTTTTAATACTTTCATACTATTCAAAAACCGTTTGACATTTGTATTGGTTTCACGACCAAAACCAGTAAAAAATGATTTGATTTTGGAGGTTTGTAGGCAGTTTCTGTATGATTTAGCAAATAAATTAGAAAAATCAAAGAAAACAGAGAAATAAAAATAAAAAACATTCATCTATAAGCTGGGTTCTGTTTTTGCAGTTTTCTGTAATTTCTTACATCAACCACAAACGCCTATCATTTATCTAGGCTTGCACTCACGCACAAGCTCCATCAACCTACCCGCAAGCTCCAACGAGCAGCCTTTTATATTTTTCTGCAAACGCAGCCACGTTTTACAGAAAAATATTGCGCTTGCATATTTGGTCTTTCAACACATAAGGTTTGCCGTTGCCTCTTTTGTCACCAAAAAAGCGGTAGTCTCTTACACTACCTTTTCACCCTTACAAAACATATTTCTATGTTTTGCGGTTATTTTCTGTGGTACTAGCTGTCGTACATTCGTTGCCAAATGCACGCCTTTCCGTTAGAAAGTATGTTGCTCTATGTTGCCCAGACTTTCCTCTCGTCTTGCACCTACGTTCACACGCAAGCGCAACACCAGTGATAAGCCAATGAATGTTAGGGCAAATATAGCACTTTTTCTACTAAAAACTAAATTTTATTTCTTAATATACTCATTATTTCTTATATTTGTATAATTTTGATAACGATATTATGAATTGGTAGGCTTTATTTTAATACGCAGGGTATAAAACCCTGCGCTACTGATATGAGGTACATATTTTAACCAAAAATCAGTAACGTGGGGTTTTATACCCCACGAATACAAACTTATAATGTCGTTATCAAATTGTTTGCTTTAAATTAAATATCAACACACAATAACTATGAAAATTCTCAAAAAAATTGGTTTCTTTTCTGCCTTTATTATGCCTTCTTTGGTTGTTTTGGGCATTTATTTGGGTGGCTACTGGAACTTTTTGACACTTGCTTTTACTTTTGCCGTTATTCCTCTTATTGACCAAATAACGGGCAAAGACCGCAAAAATTTGGACGAAAAAACAGAAGTACCACTTATTTCAAACGAACTTTATTACCGTTTTATAACTTACGTTTGGGCATTTTTTCAGCTCGGATTTGTCGTTTGGGCTACTTCTATTGCAGCTTTCAAAACGCTTTCTACTGCAGAATGGATAGGTTTTGTTTCTGGTGTAATGATTGTTACAGGCGGAATTGGCATCACCGTAGCCCACGAATTGGGGCATAAACAAGATAAATTTGAGCTTTTTTGTGCAAAACTTATTTTGATGACCGTTTGCTATATGCACTTTATCATAGAACACAACAGAGGACATCACGTTCACGTTGCAACGCCCTTAGACAAGGCTACAAGCAAGAAAAATCAAAGTTTTTATGCTTTCTGGGTGCAATCCGTAGTGGGTGGATATATGAGTGCGTGGCATATTCAAATGGATATTTTAAGGAAGAAAAATTTGCGTTTTTTCTCTTCTGAAAATGAAATGCTGACTTTTACTATTGCACCAATATTGTTTATGGTGGCTCTTACGGTAGGTTTTAGCTTGTATGCAGGAATGTTTTTGTGGGTTGTACCTGTATTTTTTGTGGTGCAAAGTGTGTTAGGGTTTACAATGCTTGAGCTTGTAAATTACATTGAGCATTATGGTATTGTGCGCAAACAACTAGAAAATGGTCGTTATGAGCGTGTTACACATCTACACTCGTGGAATGCAAGCCAAATGATAAGTAATTTCTTTTTATTTCAGCTACAACGTCATTCAGACCACCACGCCAACGCCTCACGCCGTTATCAGATTTTGCGCCATTTTGATGAAAGCCCACAATTGCCGTTTGGTTATCCGTTGATGATGGTAATGTCACTTGTGCCGCCTTTGTGGTTTAAGGTAATGAATAAGCAGCTCAAAGATTGGGAAGAAAAAGTGTATCTGGCGGCTTAGAGTGGTGTTATTTTAAAAAAATGCAAAAAGCCTTCTTTGTTGAAAAGAAGGCTTTTTTATTGGAGTTGTATTATTTCACCTACGTTTTGTAGTGTTCCAAACAACAATGTGCAAAAAATAATTTTAAAATAAATTCATTTGAAATTTACTCTCTTCTTTTTCTGAAATGACTTCTGCAATATTTTCTGTAGAAATCATTTCAGTTATTTCCGTAGGAATTTCTACCAATATTTTTGGAATTTCTTTGACAACTTCCTTAGAAACTTCTTTGATTATCTCTATTTTTTCTAAGATTTTAATGGTTTTGATGCCTGTAAGTCCTATTTTCGTACCCAAAATACGGAAATTTTTGACTTCTGCCAAAATATCCAAGTCATACACAAATGTCTGCAAATCTTTTTCTCCTAGCTTTTGGTAAGTAATTTCTGCTTGCGGTTGCGCCTGCGTGGTCGCACATACAAGGCGTGAATTTTTGCTTTCGTGCAGAAAACTAAATTTCTTATCTTGTGTGGTGGTTTCTACCTGAAAACGCTTAACAAAGTATTGCTGATGTTCTCCACTAAAACAAACCGCAGAAATAATGTCTTTTGGGTCAAATTTCTTTATTTCAATGATGTTTTTAGGCTCAAAACGTTGCGTAATCTCATAGTTTCGTAGTTCATAATTGCCGTCTGCATAAAGCACCAAAATTTTATCATCATTATCAAATTGTCCTAGCAATTTGCCTCTGTTATCTGTGTTGAGATGCCCAAGATTATTGTCATAATAAACTTTGAGTTTTCCTAGCGTAGATACTCCATTTGATGTTTTTTCAATTTTTCTGATAGGATATTTCGTCAAAATATTACCTATAGAATTGCGCCCTTTGATGTCTAATTCATAAAAATTATACTCCAAAACTTTATTTTTGGCGGTGCAATTTGCAGTAAGATAATAGGTAACAATTTCTGCTTCTGCGTTGGCATTTGCCGTAAAATACAATACTTTTGATTTGGCTGTGCCTTTGGTAAGGTCATTTTCTTTGTCACGAGTGATACCAAAAACCTGAAAACGCTTGACAAAATTGCCCCCAGTTGCGCCATCTCTATAAATCATATTATAAACCATTCGTTTGTCATCTTTATTAAAGATGGCAACGTGCAATATTTCTTTGCCTACAAAGGTTTTATCAGCTATTTTGGTAACAATAAACTTGCCATCAGCCCTAAAAACAATCACATCATCAATATTAGAACAATCACAAACAAATTCATCTTTTTTCAGTCCAAAACCTACAAAACCTTCCGTTTTATTGACATAAAGTTTAGTATTATTGGCTACTACTTTTGCCGCCTGAATGGTTGAAAACGTGGTTATTTCTGTTTTGCGTTCTCTATTTTTGCCATATTTTTTGAGCAAATCTCTAAAATAAGCAATAGAAAAACGAGTAATATTATCTAGATTATCTTGTGTTTGCTTCAGTTCTTGCTGAAATTTACGCATTTGCTCGTCTGCTTTGAAGGCATCAAATTTGGAAATACGTTTGATTTTTATTTCTGTAAGTTTTGTATAATCTTCTGTATTCAGTTCTCTAAAAAACTCACTTTTAAATGGAGAAAGTCCTTCTTGTATCATTTTAAGCACCATTTCCCAAGTTTCTGCTTCTTCTATTTTTCTATAGATTTTGTTTTCTATAAATATTTTTTCTAGTGAAGAATACAATATTTTTTCTTGTAAATCCAACTTCAAAATCTGCAATTCTTTCTCCAAAAACGCCTTTGTTTGTATTGTAGAAGTCTGCAATATCTCATCAACGCCCAAAAACATTGGTTTTTCCCCCACAATCACGCAGGCATTAGGCGAGATAGAAACTTCACAATCCGTAACGGCATAAAGTGCGTCAATAGTGATTTCTGGGGATATTCCTGCTTGTAGATTTATCAAAATTTCTACTTCTTTGGCAGTATTATCCACTACATTTTTTATCTTGATTTTGCCATTTTCTACGGCTTTCAGTATAGAATCAATGATGCTTGTGGTGGTTGTTCCAAACGGGATTTCACGAACTGCAAGTGTTTTTTTATCAATTTCTTCTATTTTGGCACGCACACGCACTTTTGAGCCTTTTTTGCCGTGATTATAGTTGCTGGCATCCATCAGTCCGCCTGTCTGAAAATCAGGCAAAATTTGAACTTGATTACCTTTCAAAATCTCTATACTTGCCTCAATTAGTTCACAAAAATTGTGGGGTAAAATCTTTGTAGAAAGTCCCACTGCAATTCCTTCAACGCCTTGCGCCAATAAAAGTGGAAATTTTACAGGAAAATTGATAGGTTCTTTTTTGCGCCCATCATACGAAAGTTGCCATTCTGTGGTATCTGCATTAAAGACCACATCTAGGGCAAATTTGGTAAGGCGTGCCTCTATATAACGAGCAGCGGCAGCTCTGTCGCCAGTACGCACATCACCCCAATTGCCTTGCATATCAATTAGAAGTTCTTTTTGCCCAATATTGACCATTGCATCAGTAATAGAGGCATCTCCGTGTGGGTGATACTGCATAGCTTGCCCAATGACGTTAGCAACTTTGTTGTATCTACCATCATCCATTTGCTTCATTGCGTGCAAAATACGGCGTTGCACAGGCTTAAAACCGTCTTCTAATGCAGGAATAGCACGTTCTAGGATTACGTAAGAGGCATATTCCAAAAACCAATTTTCGTACATTCCTGACACAAATGTTGTTTCTTTTTGCATATTTTTAAGTAATTGTGATTGCGTGTTTTTTTTATGAATAATTTTGAACGATATTGTGCAAACCATCTTCGTGACTATGCAAAATTATTTTACTTACTAAAAACTCTATTTTTTCTGTAATTTGTGGGTACGAATTTAGTTTTTCCAAAAATGCAAAATCATTATTATTTTCATAATAAAACATTATTTCTTGTTTTATTTCATCACCAAAATTATCATTTTTGATACTCAAATATTCCTTAAAATAAGTTATTTTTTGTTCTGAATTTAGCATATATCTTTGACTAAATGATATTCTATTATTTCTTTTGATTTTCTTCTAACTTCTTCAAATTTTAGATTATTTGCAGGATTTTCAATAGGTAAAAATGTTGGTGTGTCATTCAAATTCAAAACTAAAGTAATAACATAATCATTTTTGTATTCTAATGCTTTTTTGTATTCTTTTTCAGTCATTCTAAATTTCCCTTTTTTCTTTCTAATTCCTTTTACTTCAGCTAAATACGTACTTTGATTAACTGTAATTTGGAAGTCGTAACCATCTCCAAAAAGTCTAGCATCTTCTAAGAAACCATCTTTAAAAGAGTCAATTTCATTGTAATTATTCATAAAATAAAGTTCAGCTTCCAGACCAGTTTTTTGCAATTTTTTGAACATAGATTTTACTATTGGTTTTGCCTCAACAATAATCCCTGTCATATTAAAATTGTCTTTGAGATACATTTTTACAATATTTGCATATCCTTTCACTTGTTCGTTTCCAAAAAGGCTATCTATCAAAAGTTTTCTGTGAATATAAGCATTTCCTTTCTGCCACCAGCCTTTTCTGCCATTATTTGGGAAAAAGTGGTCAAATAAATCCATTCTATTTTTAACTGTTCCGACAGTTTCTGCAATTTGATTTAGAACACAATATTCGTAAAAAGCAGTTTTTGTCGTAAACCCAAATTCTTTAATGAAATCATCATTAAATTTTGATAATCCATAACCAATGAGATTTAAAATCTCATAATTTTGATGTTTAGAGCCATTTTTTGTCATTTTTCTAAGATTTTCATTAAGATTTACAAGTGCAAATAAAGCCTACTACTCCGTAATTTTTTTGAGGAGTGAGGTTTTATTTTTGATATTTTTTTGCAAATGTAAACAAAAAGCAATCAAAAGGATAAGAATTATTTTTTTGTTTTTTGAGGGGAATTTTTTATTTTTACAATAGCTTAATAATCAAAATTTTACATTCGTACTTTGCGCCTCTTAATTCGTACCTCTTCCTAAATCATAATTTTCTATTTTTTTGTGTCAATGAAACATTAAATCAGAAAAAAATGTTGTATATTTGTGTTAGTGCCTAATCAAATAAGTAGAAAATTAAGATTAAAATTATTATAAAGATATGAATTTTTGGGACGAACTTAAGAACGCTTTTAAATATAATAACGCTGTAATGCAGCTTTTGGCTATCAATTTGATTGTATTTCTCGTAGAAATGACTTGTAAAGTTTTTTTCTTTATAGCCAATAGTGATGCACTTTACTTGTTGATTACCAACCAGTTGCGTACTCCTGCCAACCTTAACTATTTGATGTACCGCCCTTGGTCTGTCTTTACGTATGCCTTCACACATACAGGATTTTTTCATATCTTGTTTAATATGTTGTTTTTCTATTTTGTTGGGCAAATTGTCAAAGAATTTCTTGGAAATAAGCGTTTGATAGGCTTGTATGTAATGGCTGGGCTGATGGGAGCATTGGCATTTGTGGCAGTTTATAACCTTGTGCCACGCCTTTCTGTTTATTTGAGCAGTCCTAATTTAGCCCTTTCTGGTGCATCTGGTAGTGTTTATGGTGTTGCGGTAGCAGCAGCTATGCTTACGCCAAATGCAGTGATAATGCTTTTTGGGGTATTTCCTATACGCCTCAAATTCCTTGTTGGGGCAATGGTTTTGCTTTCTTTCTTTGAAATGGCAAGTGCCAATACAGGTGGGAACACAGCACATTTGGGTGGTGCTTTGATGGGTTTTATCTTTGTTTCAGAGCTAAGAAAAGGCAGAGATTGGGGTATGTGGGTGAATAAAATTATTGATTTTTTTGTAAATATCTACAATAAAATCTTTAATAGACCTTCTCAACCAAAATTTACTTATACCAAAAATGAAAAAGTAAAAGTAAAACCTGCAGTACGTGTTGGAAACAACCATAATGATACAGGTTTTGAAGGAGCAAGCGCACTTCCTAATCAGTCTGAAATAGATAAAATCCTTGATAAAATCTCTGAAAAAGGCTACGAAAGCCTTTCAAAAGAAGAAAAACAACGCCTCTTTGATGCTAGTAAAAGATAATATCATTCAATTATAAGATTTTATATTTTCCTTGTGTCGTCAGGTGTTTCCACCTGACGACAAATGCGCTTTTAGATTTTTCATTTTGGAAAAAATAATGATTTTTACGTTTTATTTTCTCCAAAAACTGGTATTTAAAAGCTATATTTGTTGTCCAATGGAAACACCTGACAACACAAAAACTACGACTAGGTTGTATTACTTAAACAGTTACAAATTTTTTGAATATTCTGATATACACTTCGGAAAGTGGTTTTGGGATAAAGTAAGATTTTAGTGTATATGGTAAGTAGGAGAATTCTCAACAAAAATTGCGCTTGTTGCCCCTAAATCCCCGAAGGGGACTTTAATACAAAAACCCCAAAACCACTTTCGTATGTGTATAGATGAAATGAAAGATACTTTGCAAAAAACACTTAATAATTAGAGTTTTTATAGTTTGATTATCAAGTATTTAACAATAAATTGGTACTAAAAACCACCCCCAGCCCCTCCTTAGGAAGGAGGGGAGTTTTGTCCCCCTCCTTTTCAAGGAGGG